>JAAETT010000693.1 GCA_024228115.1 bacterium | reverse complement strand
GACCATTGCTGAAGCATCGCCCGCTGGCTCTTGCTGAGGTGAATCTCGGCTGCGACCCGCATCGTGCCCCTCTGGCCGTTCGCCGCGAGGGTAACGTGGATAGTCCAATAGTGCCCTTTATTTATGAATCATATCACTAGGCTCAACGGCGACCAGCCTGAATCGAACCTGCCCCCTGGACCCCGCTTCGCTTCTCCTGGCGGATCGAGGTGCGGGGGGCAGCCGTACTGGCGGGTGGGGACGCTTCGCTGGGGCTACGCAACAGAAGCGGAGCAGCTTCTCGCCGTCATTCCCAGGCCGGCTCGGCGATCCCGTCTTTGCCGACCCGCCACGGCACCCACACCAGGGCGACCCGCTCGACGGCCGTGTCGGATTTGCGCGTGCGAATAGGGAGCTGCACGAGTTCGATTGCGGATTCATCGACCTCGTCGCGAACCCTCTCGAGTTCGGTCTGGAGCTCCTGCTCCATCTCGATGAGTTCCTCTTTTACCGCACCCAACTCCGCCTCGGCCCGGTCGATATCGCCGTGCTGCTTCATGGCTCGGTTCGCCCCGCGGATCGCGGTCGTGGCCCGGCCTACGTTCCGGGCGCTTCCCAGCTTCCGACCGAAGAGCGCTCCGAGCATGGTGGCACCCATTGAAATGACCGTGTTGCGTTTGGAGGCGTCGTATTGTTCCTCTTCGCGTTCGAGCTTCTGCTCAGCACGGAGAATGCGGTTCTCGAGCCGCGTGATCTTCGTCGCGTACCGCTTGCGAAGCTTTTCGACCCGGAGATCCCGTTGCTCGTGCAGCTTGGTGCGCATCCGGGCTCGGAAGTCGCCTTCGCTCTCGCCCGGTTTGGATGTCTCCTTCAACGCCTTGCACTTCCACAGGCTCAGCACGCACACCCGATAGATGTGACTCTTCAGCATCTTGTTCCAACGCGGGTAGCTCTTCGCTCGTGTCGCTGCTGAGGGAAGATCTCCGAACTCGGCACCCTCGTAGGCTACGTCTCCGAGATCCAGTTGCTGGGGATCGAGCGTGACCGTCCCCTCGTCGTCCCAGGGCGAACCGCGGAGATCCCCGGCCAAGGGCACGAGCACTCCTACGCTCTCCCAACGGTCGACGTTGGCCGCTGCCTTGGCATAGTGCACGCCGGCCGCGCCAAACAAGCAGGGGCGATAGACGATTCGTACGCCCTCACCGGCTGGAGCCACCACCGGCCGGTAGGCCTGATCGACCTCCGGTGCGACGGCCGGCCGGACGGCGGCCTCGGGGACCTCGGGGACCACTGGCGGCGCGAGGGTCGATTCGGGAGCCACCGGAGACGCTAACTCCTGCTTCGCCGTGAGGCTGGCGATCTGCTTTCGCGTGAGCGGCCCGCGCAGGTAGGACATCGCCCAACGCGTCTGGAACAACACCGGCCCATCTTTCATGAACGTTGTTGATCAAGAAGGTCCGGTTGCCGAGGCCCGCCAGGAGCCGCTCCATCTCTCCGCGATCGAAGGCGGCACCGGTCGTGGCCGACGCCCCCTCGAGCCCTTCGATCACCCGCATCTTGTCCCGCTCGGTCTGAAGGCGACCTAACAACCAGGTTCCGGTATTGGAGAGGCCTTTGTAGTCGAGGTCTACCGGGTTCTGGGTTGCCAACACGCAGCCGAGGCCATAGGCCCGGGCCTGCTTCAGGAGCGTCAGCATCGGCATCTTCGACGGCGGATTCGCGGTCGGCGGGAAGTAGCCGAATACCTCGTCCATGTAGAGAATGGCCCGCAGGCTGTTCGTGCCGGGCTGGCTGCGCATCCAGGTGACCATCTCGTTCAACAGCAGCGTCACGAAGAACATGCGCTCGCTCTCGGAGAGATGGGCGATCGAAAGGATGGAGAGACGCGGCTTCCCTTCGGGCGTATACAGCAGCCGTTGGATATCGAGCGGCTCCCCTTCCATCCAGGAAGAGAAGCTCGGCGAAGCGAGCAGGTTGTTCAGTGTCATCGCAAGCGCCAGCCGATCCTCGGCCGGAAAGAAGCTCTCCAGATCGAACACGCCGACCCGATCGAAGGCCGGGCTCTGGATTTCCCGGATCAGGCTGGCGAGATCGAGATCCCGCCCCGCGGACCAGGCACGATCCACGACATTGGAGATGAGGATGTGCTCGCGGCTCTTGATCGGATCGGGATCGATGCCTAGCAAGGCGAGTAGCCCCGACACCGAAGCCTGGATGCGCTCCCGATGCGCATCGGAATCCCCGCGCAACGCTTCCGGCGGTGCGGCCAGGGATTTCAGGACCCGGAGCGGGCGGCCAGCGCTGCTTCCCGGGGTGTAGATCGCCAGATCGACGGCCTCACGAAACGCCCTGATGCGCGCACCATCCTGGCCCCAATCCGCGAGGCCCTTCTTCCACTGTTCGGCGACCGCTTTGGCCTGCTCGTCTGGCGTTCGTCCCTCGCGGCCTGCGGCGGCCTCATCGATCCAGGGCCTGAAATCCGTAGGAGCGAGATCGGGGAAGGTGAGCAGGAGGTTGCCGAGATCGCCCTTCGGATCGATGACGATCGCCGGAATGCCGTCAAGGGCAGCTTCCTCGAGAAGCGAGACGCACAGACCGGTCTTGCCGCTGCCGGTCATGCCCACACAGACGGCGTGGGTCGTGAGATCCTTGGAGTCGTAGAGCAGGGCCTCTTCCGAGCGCTTGCCATCGCTTCCGAGGGTTGCGCCCAGGTAGAAGCTGCCGAGTTTCTCGTATTGGGTCGCGGCGGGGCCGCGGGTCTTCTTTCGTGCCGTCACCGCCTCGTGTTACACCGGGCGAGGCAGCCCGGCAATCCCCCGGTCGAGCCGGGAATGCGAGCCAAACCCGAGTCGTTCGGGGATTCTCGTGGGTCCTTCTGCCTCGTGGCCCAGCAGGCGGAATCGTGGTAACCACCGGCCCCGAACGCGTTTCGCTGCCCGAGGAGGCCCCCATGAATCCCTTCCGCTCGAGTCCGACCCTGCGTCTACTGGCGCCCACTTGCGCCCTCTTGCTTGCCCTTGCGGGTACAGGCTGCGGCGATCCCACCCCGGAGGAGCAGCTTGCCGACGCCACAGAAGAGCTGGCTTCGGCCAGCCAGGCCAAGAACGCCGCCCAGACGACCCTCGACCAACTGGAGCGACGCCTGGAAGACGCCCAGGCGGCTCGCGACAAGGCCGCCGAGGCCTTCGACGAAGTGCAACAGCGTTGGCTCTCGGCCAAGAACGCCGTCGGTGAGTTCGCGACCGACGAGGTGCTCCACCGTCAGGTCAACCGTGCGCTGCTGGAGGAGCCAGAACTCGAAGGCGCAACCATCACCGCCGGCGTTCAAGATCGAATCGTCACACTGATCGGCGGCGCGCCGAACGCAGACGTGATCGTGCTGGCGACGGAGCTGGCAGGTGCCGTCCCGGGTGTCGCCGAGGTGGTGAGCGAAGTGGTCATCGAGAGCGCCGAGGCCGTGGACGCAGAGCCCGCCGCCTCCGAAGCCGAGGAGACCGAAGACGCCGAACCCGAAGACACCGAGCCCGGTGACGCCGAGCCGGGAGACCCGGGAGCCGAAGCCTCGGAGAACGTGATCCCCGAGCTGCCGGGCCTCGACGACGAGGAAGCAACCTCGGAGACGCATCTCTAGTCCCTTGTATCGACCAAAGGCGGAAGTGTTGTCATGCTAAGCACTGCGTCCCCCGCAGCCAATCGGTTCTCGCCGTGTCGCGGGCCGATTCATGGGGCCCGTATGTCGAAGAAGCGGTATCGGATTGACTTGACG
>JAAETT010000692.1 GCA_024228115.1 bacterium | reverse complement strand
GCTTCCAGGGCAACCCCGGCTCACACCCGATCCGGAGCCTTCGCGGTCCCGGGCGCCCCAGACCCTACTCACCGCAACAATTCAACCGAGAATCCCACGCTACGCGGCCGATCTCGCTTCTACCGCGCAGACTCCTAGGTGGTTAACCTGAACCCCCGGGCCTGCCGATGCGCTCGGCGTGGGTGCTGCTCTCGAACTCTATGGCTCGCTGGGAGTCGTCGCCGGGTTCTTCCAGACCGCGTATCTGGTTGCAGCCTTCGGCCTTTCCGGTCTTCTGCTCACTCGTGGGCTGAGAGAGCGAGAACTGCCGCCTATCCTTCTTGGCCTCAACCTGCTCCTCGCGATGGGTCTCGGCTACGTGCTGCTTTCGATTGGGGTCGTGGCCACCGAGCTGGGTGATGGCACACCACCGGGGTGGGTAGCCCCGCTGATCGCTGGCGGCTACGCCACGACCACCGCAGGGCTGATCGCAGCCCTGGTGTTCACGTACCGCGTGTTTCGACCCGGCCAGCCGCTGGCGCTGGCGTTCGTATCGCTCGCGAGCTTCGGGATGTGCCTCGGGTGGGTCATCACTGGGCAGAGCGGCGGCTTCACGAATCCGAGCTTCCGCGGCATTGGGATCTCGCTGCTGCTCGGCAGCATGCTTGCGACCAACTTCTGGGTCGCATCAGAGCCCCTCGCCTACTATTGGCGTATGCGGCGCCGGATGCGGATCGGCCTCGCAGAGCCGATCGTGGTCGAACGTTTCTTGCTATGGGGGGCAGGCTCGCTGGCCCGTGCACTGATGATCATCCTCGGCCCGATCGCCGAATACGCGATCGAGTACACGGACGCTGCGGGGGGAATTCTGCTCGCGCAGTTCGTGCTGGTTGCCGCTTCGCTACTCGGGTTGTTCACCAGTGTCGCGTACTGGCTCACCTTCTACCCGACCGAGGGCTATCGTTCCTGGGTGTCGCGGCGCTTCGCGTCCGTTGCCGCCCCCGTCGGTGAGCAGGACAAACGTCCGGATCGTCACTCGGCATAGTCGCTCGTGCCCTGCGAGACGCCGGTCTCGGGAAGGACACAAGGGGTTGCCCAGCCGCGCAACCGACTCTCAGGCGCTGAACCTGGGGCTCAGCTTCGAAGGCGCAAGGTGGTCGCGGGCTCACCTCAACCGCAGCACTGGCATCGCTCGGCACTGGCCGTGCTCGTCTGCACGACCGCCATCCCCGGACCCTCCATGTAGTTGTAGGGGCCCACACTCCGCAGTAGTCCGACCCGGACACGGGTGACCAGGGCAGTGGAGTGCTTGCCGCGTCCGATGCGGTCGACCGCTACGTGAATCCCCAAAGTCGTGAGTAGCCGGTGTTTTCGTCATGGATGAGGTCCCACCAAGAGCGCGTAGGTAGATCAAGAGGGGTCACCCTCTACCCAGCCAAGTAGTGGGGTGGTTAGGCGCCAGAATTCAGTAGCGATCGGGTCCGATCCGGGCGGGGTGGGGAGGAGATTCTCTTCCGGCTCTCGGCCGAGCACACCGACGCCGAAGTGGACGAGGCTTTGGCTGCACTCGCGGCCTTTCCTGAGCGCGCCTGAGGCCGCGGCCCCCTAGAATGCCACCCATGCCGGAACCGAGAGATGGCCCGGGCCTCACGAGTGAGGAGGCTCGGCGACGCTACGCGGAGCTCGGCCCCAACGCCCTGCCGGACGCGCCGAAGCCAGCGCTGTGGCGGCGCTTCGTGCGTCAGTTCCGGAGCTCCCTGATCTATATCCTGCTCTTCGCCCTGGTGGTGGATCAGGTCGTCTGGTGGCTGGACGGCGCGGTGGGCGTTCCATTCGAGTCCATCGCCATCGCCGCCATCCTGCTCCTCAACGCCGGGATGGGCGTATTCCAGGAGTATCGCGCCGAGGACGCCCTGGCCCGGTTGCGAGAGCTCGAGGCGCCCCAGGTCTGGGTGCTTCGAGACGAACGCCTCAAACGCATCCCAAGCAGCGAAGTGGTTCCGGGCGATGCCGTTCGCGTGGAGTCCGGTGCCCGGATCGTGGCCGATGGCTGCCTCGACGGTGCGAGCGAGCTGGTGGTCGACGAGTCGATCCTCACCGGTGAGTCGGTGCCGGTCGCGAAGGGCTCGGGCGAGGAGGTCTTCTCGGGAACTCTCGTGGTGCGCGGCACCGCGTTCTTCGAAGTCACCCGCACTGGCGCACGCAGCGCCATGGGGCGCATCGCCGGGATGCTGGGCGAAGTGCGTTCCGACCAGACGCCGCTCGAGGCGCGCCTCGAGGTCTTCGGCCATCAGGTGGCCCGCTGGGTGATGGGGGTCTCCGTGGTGCTGGCGGCGGCAGGAGTAGCCGTCGACGGGCTCGAGCGTCTCGACGAGGCCTTCCTGTTCGCCGTGGCGCTCGCCGTCGCCGCCGTCCCCGAGGGCCTTCCGGCCGTGCTCACCCTCACCCTGGCGCTCGGGGTCGAACGCATGTCCCGGCGCAAGGCCGTGGTGCGCAAGCTCTCGGCGGTGGAGGCGCTGGGCTCGGTCACGGTCATCGCCTCGGACAAGACCGGGACCCTGACCGAGAACGAGATGGTGGTTCGGGACATCGAGTCACCGGATCTGCCCCGTGCCCTGCGGGCGATGGTGCTTGCCAGCGAGGCCGAAACAGAGACCGGTGCGGGCGATCCGCTCGAGGTGAGCCTCGTGTGTTGCGCGCGTGATCGTGGCATCGATCCCATCGAGCTCAGGCGTCGGTGCCACCGCCAGAGCCTGCGCGCGTTCGACAGCGAGTGGAAGTTCATGCGGGTCACGGTCCAGGAGGACGGGCGTCCGGTCAGCTACCTGAAGGGCGCTCCCGAAGTCCTGCTCGAGCGGTGTCGGTTCGGCGACACGGAGCGCAGCCAGTGGCGAGATCGGGCCGAGGCCCACGCCGAGAGGGGCTACCGGGTGCTGGCCCTGGCCTGCAGTGAGGGCGAGGCCGAGCGGGATCTCAGCTGGCTCGGGCTCGTGCTCTTTTGGGATCCACCGCGACCGGAGGTGGAAGGCGCGCTGCGCGCCGCCCGCGCCGCCGGCATCCGCGTGCTCATGATCACGGGCGATCATCCCGCAACCGCTGCCGCGGTCGCGGAGCAGATCGGGATCGACGGCGGGAGGATCGTGACCGGCGAGGAGCTCGACAGGCTCACCACCGACGAGCTCCGCCGGGTCGCCATGGAGGCGGATGTATTCGCGCGAGTGGCCCCGGAGCACAAGCTCGCTCTGGTGGACGCGCTCAAGGACCTCGGCGAGATCGTGGCCATGACGGGTGACGGCGTCAACGATGCACCGGCGCTCAAGCGCGCGGACGTGGGCGTGGCCATGAGCCTGCGCGGGAGCGACGTGACCCGGGAGGTCGCCGACCTGGTGCTGCTGGACGACAACTTCGCCACAGTCGTGGCCGCTGTCGAGGAAGGGCGCAACATCTACGAGAACATCCAGAAGTTCATCCGCTTCCTGTTCTCGACGAACGTGGCCCTGGTCCTGCTCGTGGCGGCCGGGGTCGTCGGCGCGACGGTCCTTGACCTCCGGGATCCGGGCGGTGCCCTGCTCGTGCCACTGACCGCGGCGCAGCTGCTATGGATCAACATTGTCGCCGACGGCCCGCCGGCGCTCGCCGTCGGGCTGGACCGCACCCCGGGGCTGATGGAGCGTCCGCCGCGTCCGCCGGACTCGCCACTCCTCGACCGTCTCTCGCTGCGCTTCATTCTCGCGACTGGCTTTGCCAAGGCCGGCCTAGGCGTGGCACTGCTGGCTGCTCTGCCCCTTGCGGGCGTGAGCACGATCGCCACGCGCTCGGCCGTCTTCCTGTATGAGGCCCTTGCCCAGCTGGCCTTCGTCTACCCGTCGCGTCAGCTCACGCACCGGCCCGGTCGCAACGCGGTGCTCAATGCCATCGTGATCGTGAGCGTGGCGGTCCAGCCGCTTCTCCTGGTGATCCCGGCTTCGCGCTCGATTCTCGGCCTGGAGGAGCTCGCGCTTCGCTGGTGGGGCGTCGTGGCCGCCGCGGTCGCGGTCTCCTGGGCGTTTGCCGAGATCTGGTCGCGCAGTGCCGCCGCGAGCGTGCGCAGCGACGAGCCGGGCTGAGCCGGTACTCCCCCTCAGGCTTGGAGCAGCTTCTGCGCCTGCTCGGCGATCTTCTCGGCGGCCTCTTTCCGGGGCTCGTCCCGCTCCACGGGTACGTCGAAGCTGCGCTGAACGGCGGGCCGCGCACCGACCGCCTCCAGCCATCGCGCGAGGTGGGGCAGGTCGTCGATTTCAATGCCGGCCCAGCCGTGCAGGCGCACCCGAGACCAGTTGGTGATTTCCGCGAGTCCGTAGTCTCCGGCCAGGTACTCGTTGTCGGCGAGCCGCTGGTCGAGCACGGTGTAGAGTCGCTTGTTGTCGATCTCAATACCCATGACGTGCGGCTCAACGACGACTCTCCAGCGATCGACGGGGGCGCACACATATAGGGTGTCACCGAAGAGATAACTGGTGTCGCCCCGGACGTAGGTGCGCACGAGAAAGACACTGAACCATGGGAGGCGGGAGTACGCTGGCAGGTCGACGTAGGCGACGATCATGTTGGACCGACACTCAGTAGTTGCGTCAATTAGGCCGAATCCGGGCACGAGAGCTGCGTCAGCGAAATGCGGTTTATCAACCGTGGGCCCTGGGGCGCGGTGTCGCCTCACGCGTCCACGGCGGCTCCCTCGGATCGCGCACGAGGCCCGCGCGCGGCGAGACCCTGCATGACGGCAGTGTGCCTCGCGTGGGTCAGGTCGTAGCGCCGGAGGAACAGCAGGCTCACGGCCAACAGGAGAGTCATCGTCCCGCCCTGACCCAGGCCGAGGGCGATGACCGCGCTCGGCGGAGCCTCGCCCGGCGGTGTCTCCGGAGCGATGCCCGCGAAGTCGATCACCAGGCCCGCGAGGACCGGACCCAGGCCCACGAAGAGCTTGTAGGCGAGGGACTCGGCTCCGAAGATCACACCCTCCCGGCGCTTCCCCGCCTCGGGCCCTTCGGTCTGGCTCCGCAGCCGATGGCGCAAGTCGTTGTAGTCCCGGACGCGGGGAATCGAATCGGTTTCGCTCATCGCGCGGCACGGTAGCCCAGCGCGGTTCACGCCTCCCCGGGTGGCTCCCACTCGAGCGCTTTGGCACGAAGCGGAACTCGGTTCTCGAGCAAGCTCGCTCACTAGACGAACGCTCCGATCGTCCAGGGCAGCCAGTCAATCGACAAGGGTGCCGGCCGGCCGTCCCCGCTGATAGGCTTGGAGGGATCGCCGTTGGCCGCCAAAGCATCGGGGGACTGGATGATGACAAGGTTCCAGGGGGGGGCGATCTTCGCGGTGAGCTTCCTCGCGTCCACGTTGGCTGCGAGCGCCGCCAGCGCAAACGCGGATCTGAACTGCTCAGCCTACGCTGGCATGGCTGTCGCCCAGCAGGAGCAGAACGTCGCGTTGGGTTGCGGCCTCTCGGGCGGTGCATGGTCCGCGGACTTCCAGGGGCACTTCGCCTGGTGCAACACCAGCGCGAAGATGGCCGACCTGGTCCGCGAGGACGAGGCGCGCAAGCAGGCGCTGGCCGATTGCGCGGCGAAACCGAAGCTCGACCAGGTGGCTTGCCAGGAGTACGCCGCCAACGCCGTGATGCAGACGCGCATGGCCCAACAGGCAAAGTGTGGCCTCGCAGGCGGCCGCTGGTCCGACGACTATCCGCCGCATTTCGACTGGTGTCTCGGGGCTGCACAGGCGCAGCGCGACGATGAAGCCCGGGCGCGCGAACTCGAGCTTTCGGGTTGCCTGGCAGCCCGGAAGTCTGACCAGGAGACACGTTGCCTGGCCTATGCCGAGGCTGCCGTGATCCAGAACGAAGACAACCTCGCGCGGAGCTGTGGGTTCACCGGCGGTCGCTGGAGCGATGATTCGCCGGGGCATTTCGATTGGTGCATGGGCGCGTCCGAGCCCGCCTCGGCCGCCGAGGGTGAGGCGCGCAACGCCGCCCTGCGCGACGGCTGCAAGAAGCCGGTGAAGAAAACCTGCTGGACCGAGACCAAGGCCGTCGTGGGTATCCCTCCCTGGCGGGTCGTGAGGCACTGCAAGACGCATTGATGCATCGACAGCGGTCGTCCGGGACCTACGCCGCAGCTAGCAGGCTTCGGGCGCGGCCCCTTTTCACGTCGCAGCTTCGCGGAGTGAGCCTTCTCGCCACGCCTTCCGCGGCGTTCGGCACCGAAGCATTTGAAACTGCCTCAAACCACGGCCCCTAGGTGTCGCCGAACCCGGGGGAAGTCCACATCAGCGATTCAAGGCGCTGGCCCGCGTGCCGATCTGAGAACGACCATGAATAAGGTCTTCCGCTGGATCGGCATTTTCGTGGCAGGGCTCGTGGCCTTGGTCGTGCTGGCGGCCGGCGGGCTCTACGTGCTCATCGAGATCAGCAGGCTCCCCCACGACCATCGCACGGTCTGGATAGACGGCCCCGGAGCCGCAAGGATCCGCAGCCACTCCTGGATCGAGGGTGGCAACTGGATGGACGACCCGTATGACGTTCACGAGTACACGCTGGTGGAGAGGGACGGGACCGAGACCCTGATCGGCGAAGGGCCTGCTCCGCTCGACTCCAAGGAAGCGCGGCTCTACGAGTATGGAGAGCAAGCGACGCTCGTCGTGCGGGACATCGCCTACAGCCCGGCACCGTACGGGCGCTGGGCCAGTTTTCGGGCGAAGGACAGGGGCTTCATCCACAGGCACTACGCACCGTTCACGCACCACTCGATTCACCCCTTCGGGCAGACCTGGCGATCGACCTTCACCGGGCTCCGGTGCCGGATTGCCTCGGTGGACCTCCCGCTGAAGCGCATGGTCTCCGCGTGCGGTAGTGGTCTTCGGAGCGTGAACCTCGTCTTCAGTCGGAGATCCCCTGAAGATCCCTGGGAGGTCGACGCCGCTGCGACCTTCGCAGGATCACCGCCGCCCGAGCGCGCCCCGTTCCCGGAAGCTGCACACGCCACCCTCACGGCAGTGCGCGTCGTGCCTCCGAAGGATCTCCGGGCATTGCCAGTCGAGAACTACAGGCTCGACGCCACAATGCAGGAAGCGGGAGCGGAGATCGCGGCGGAGATCGACTTCGAGATCCGTCGCGACGAACCGGTCGAGGTCACGCTCGAGACGGCCGCGTTTCGCCCGAGCTGGTCGCTCCAAGGCGGTTGGGTCACGGACGAAGGCTGGCCGGTCCTGTACTGGCCCGGCTTTCAGTTCCGCGCCCAGCCTTGGGGAGACGCGTTTCTCGTCCACAACTCGTTCGTCACTCGCGACGACGCGACCTATCTGATCTATCTCGAGCTGCGACCCATGGAGTCACGGGCGATCGACGGGTCCTGAAACTCTGCATGCGGCCGTGCCGCGGCCCGCGCTATCGGCCTCCGGCCGGAAGGGGCGCTCCTTCGCACTGGGGTGCGTTGGCCGCGAGTGTCAGGCGGGGTGTCGAGCGCTCCTCCGAGCGCGGCCGCGGGGTGCCCTGGTAGATGTTGTTCCAGCATCTGGCGTCGACGTGGCCGTCTCCGTCCAGGTCCCGGTCTCCATAGGTCGTGGTGTCGCAGTCGTCGTCGTGACCGTCCTCGTCGCACGTCTCGGTGTTCCCGGGGAACCGGTCGCCGTCCTGGTCGTCGCAGTCATCCCCGCCGCATGCGCGGGAATCGTGGCCGTCGCCGTCCTCGTCGGAGATCAGATCGCAGCCGGAGAGGCAGCGGTCGTTGGCCTCGTCGCACGTCTCGTCCTCAGGACAGGCCGGCTGCCTCGCGGGGGCGCAGCCGCGCTCGTCGGCGCTCCCCAGGTTCGGGTTGCAGCGCTCCTCTCCGTTGCAGAAAACGCCGTCGCCGCACTCGTAGTGGGAGGTGCATCTCTCGACCGGGGGGTCGGCGTGCACCGCTGAGCCGGCCAGTGCCAGCAGGACCAGTCCCGCAGCCAAGCCTGCTAGTTGCAGTCGTGCCATCGATCCGGATCCGTGTCGTCGCAATCGTTGCCAACCTCCGAGAGCCACTCTCCATCCTCCTGAGCGCGGCGGATGTCGTCCGGGCACACCTCCATCCCGCTGCCCGGTGCGCCGTGCAGGTCTCCGTCTGCGTCGACGTAGCGGAGGATGGTCTGCCCTTCGTCCACCTCACCGTCGCAATCGTTGTCCACGGCGTCGCACACTTCCGTCGCTCCCGGATACACGTCCGGGCGGGAATCGTCGCAATCGCTGCCGTGGCGGGAGGCCTCATAGGCCGCCCGGCGCGCGCGTTCAGTGAAGGCGGAATCGGCAGCAGCAGACATCGCGGCCGTACGCACCCGCCGCAGAGCCGCCGCCTTCGCGCGACGGGCCGCGACCATCTGGGACGTCGCTGCCACGCGCGGGACGGCGCCGTCCGTCCGGGAACGCGCCCTCATGCCCGCCTCGTCCGCGGCCGATCCGAGGCCGGGCCGGGTCGCCGCTGCGACCGTCAGGGGCCGACACGACTCGTTGTTTCCGCGTGTCCGATCCCCCGCACCCTGAACATGGGCGCAGAGCTGGTAGCGGCCAGGCGCCGGCCCGCGGCCGCCAAAGGTGTGAGTCCGGCGATCGCCCGGCTTCAGGGTCTTGCCGGTCTGTGAGGCCAGGGGCTTCACTCGTCCTTGGCTCCGCAGTTCGAGGGTGACGCGGTAGCTCTTGCAGGAGCCCTTGCCCGCGTTGCTCACGACCGCGCCGATCCGGCCGAGCGGGTTATTTGCCAAGATCCGGGGCGGGGGCTCCAGTCGAACCGTCAGATCGGGAGCCGCGATCTTCGTCGTGGCGGGCGCGGGTGAGATCGTCCGCGGCTTCTGGGCCGGGGCACGCGGCTTCTCATCCTTGGGGGCCGCCGCGGCGACGCTCGTCAGTAGGCCAAGCGTCGAAACGACTAGTGATATGATTCATAAATAAAGGGCACTATTGGACTATCCACGTTACCCTCGCGGCGAACGGCCAGAGGGGCACGATGCGGGTCGCAGCCGAGATTCACCTCAGCAAGAGCCAGCGGGCGACGCTTCAGCAATGGTC
>JAAETT010000691.1 GCA_024228115.1 bacterium | reverse complement strand
TTGTTTTGCGTCGCAATTACCGCCGCAGAATACAAAGTAGTTACAGAACAAGAAATAAGTGGACATGACCGTTTCGACATGAGAACCGGAGTAGAAGCGATCTACTTCGGGGACCGCTTTTTGAACTATGAAGGTAGTACGACAGAGGCGGCTTTATGGCTTAATTTAGCCCAACTAGGTCCAAAAGATTACATTCCGATCTACATTCCACAGCAAAGATATAAATCGATAGATCAAGTTTTGATTCAGCTTAGAAATGGAATATACACAGCTATAGATTTTACCACGCAGAAATTAGCAAATCTAAGAAAAAAGAACGATAGCATACCTTATTTCATCGATTTGCCCGATAATATTCAAATCCACAAATCAATTTCGGATGAAATAATAATTCAGCTGAACACCTCGGTAATTAGCGGTGTAATATTAGGTGACCAGTTGAAAAAGTTATTCAATTTCGCCACTACTTGGTTGCCGAAACGTCTTAATAGAGCACATCGGCTTGAGGCAAAACCAGAATTGATCTTCTTCGTGTTCGACAATTCCGATCGCTTGTTGACGATTTTCCCCATCAAAGGCGATCACTTCTGGCACGCAGC
>JAAETT010000690.1 GCA_024228115.1 bacterium | reverse complement strand
GACTAGTGCCGTGGTTCGATCCATCTTGACGGTGGTGCCATCCCGAGATCGCCCCACAGCAGGACTCGTCGTGTCGCTGGTCAACCCGCGGGGGAGCGCAGGATGGTAGGACCACCTGAATTGGCCGATACAAGGGACTAGGGGGGACTGCCTTCGTGTTTTCGCTTCGAAGTCTCCGGCGGAGTTGTCACTTTGTACCTCATCGGGCATCGAATCCGCTGTCGTACCTCCCCTCCGCATCGGCCCCTCGGCGAGCGCTAGCGCCACCGCGCTCAGGGTCGCAAGGGTTGCGGATGCGCTGACATCCATGCCCGCGATGCGGGTGTCCAACCGGACGCCTACGGTCCCGACCACCGAATCGTGCGCCGCGGAGTGAATCTGCTGCGTCGTGGTACAATGGGTGACGGTTGGGGGGAGGAGGAATCATCGTGCCGAAGTCACGAAAATCTCCGTTCTTCGTTCTACTGCTCCTGCTTGCGTACGCGCCAACGGGCTCTGCGAGCGCGGGCCCCGTGGCCTTCAACTGGCAGCTCCGTCTGGAGGTCAACGTGGGAGCGGGCCCCAACTCGTCAGTCCAACTGCCCCCTCTCTCGGGGACTGGGATTGCCCAGGTCTCTGGGGGCGCTCTGTCGATCGCTCCGGGAGAGATCGTTGCCGCCATCCCGACGACGATGGGCTTCGGCGGCACGATCTCGAATGGCGCAGGCACCTTCTCCTCCGGTGCGGTCAGCTCCGGCTTCGCCTGCCCCAGCAACGCGGGTCAGATCGGCGTGGACACCGCCTGTGTGAGCAGCGGGGGCTTCGGTGGCCTGCTTTCGCTGTCGGGGCTCCTCCACCTTGGCCAGGGCCTGTCCTTGTGGGGCCTTGGGGGCACGAACGTCGGCCAGACCTCCTCTGGGCTGTTCCGCGCACTGCAGGCGGCTCCTTGGACGACGGGTTTCGCCAGTGCCTGGTACTTCCTGACGGTCGATCCCACGCCATTCGTGCTGGCGGATCGAGGCACATTCCGCGGGCTTCCGAGTACGTTCGCGGGGCCCGGTCTTCCCGGTCTCTCGCTCGTCGCGCCGATGGTCGTCTACTCGCCCATCGCGGTGCTCCCGGAGAACGCGCGCGGGATCGCCACGCTGAGCATCACCTTCGTTCCGGAGCCCCGCGTGCTGTTGCTAGGGGCCACCGCCGTCTTCGCGCTGCTCCTCTCGGCGCCGCGTCCTAGGATCCGCGGAGTTCCGTCAGCATCGCCTTGAAGTGAACGTTCTTCGGCTCGAAGGTCATCGCCATCTTCAGGTTCCGAATGGCTGCGTCCTTGTCACCGCGCTCCATGTCGTGCTTGGCGAGGGAGAAGAAGCGGCGCCCGTTCGGGGTCGTGCCTTCGTGCTGGTCGCGGGCTTGTTTGTCCGCCCGCGCGGCCGCGTCGACCAGCTGAATCCTGGCTCCGCCGCCTTCGTTTCGCATCGCATCGTAGGCCCGGCGGCGGCGAGGATCCCGGAGCACCTGGTAGGCCTCGGTGATTCGCTTGGAGATGGTGTGCACGTGGTCCGAGAGGTCGCTCTCGAGATTGCGGTTCACATCCGGATGGTAGCGACGCGAAGCGCAATAGTAGGCCTGCTTGACCTGCGAAATCTGGGCGGCCGGATCGATCTCCAGCAGCTGGTAGTAGTCGAGTTCATCGAGCAGGCCCGCCAAGGCGCGGACCTCTGTCGCCACGAGCTGGCCCATGGCTCAATCCTCGAGGTCGTCGGCGTTGGCCAGATCCGCGAGATCGACACCGGCTTCGTCGAAGAGATCATCATCGATCTCGAGCGCGTCGAGATCCGTCGGGTCGGTTTCGGCTGAAAGGAGAGGCTCCGAGAGATCGGGCGTTTCGGTATCGACCTTCAGGTCGTTGCCCGTTTCCGCGTTCGGGTCGACTTCTGCTTCCACGGCGCTGGCCTCTTCAGAAGGCTCGCTGAGGACCAACTCATCCCCAACCGGGAGTACGGCTTCGTCGGAACCGGCCAGAACCACGGCGTTGGCTGAATCGGGTGCGCCGGATGTCTGCACCCGCTCCGCGGGGCTCGCTCCGAGAATCTCTTGCATTTCCTCAGGGGAGAGCCCCGACGAGAGCGCGATCGCGGTGGTGGCCTCCTGGCCCGTCTCCTGGTCGCGCGCAGTCACATTCACGAGGCCGTCGCTGTTGATCTCGAAGGTGACATCGATCTGCACTTCGCCCCGACGTGTCTTCTTGAAGCCGCCGAACTCGAACTGGCCCAGTAACTCGTTGTCTTCGGCCTTCCGGGACTCACCCTGGTAGACCTTGATCTGGACCGACTCCTGGAAGTCTTGATAGGTGGTGAAGGTTCGCGCCTGTTCGATCGGTACCGGAGTGTTCCGCTCGATGACGGTCTCGGCGAGCCCGCCCGCTACGCCGATGCGCAGGGAAAGCGGCGTTACGTCCAGAAGGAACGCGTCGCCTTCTTCGACACCTCCGATCAAGGAGTTGGCGTGGATCGCAGCACCGAGGGCCACGACCTCATCCGGGTCGACGTCCGATTTCGGCTCCTGCTGGAAGTATTGTGTCACGGAGTCACGGATCAGCGGTAATCGGGTGGGACCGCCGACCAGGATCACCCCGTCGAGATCTCGCGCCACGAGGCCCGCTTGCTGCAGCGCCTCATCGCAGACCTTGAAGGAGCGCTGGATCAGGTCCATCACCAGGGAGCTGAACTCCTGGATGGTCACCATCCGCTGGAGGGTCAGGCTGTTGCCTTCGCTATCGGTCGCGATATCCGGAATGCGGACCTCGACCTCGTCGTCCACGGAGAGCCCCTTCTTGGCGTTCTCCGCAGCGAGCTTCAGTTTCTCCAGGGCAAAGGGGTCGCCTCGCAGGTTGATGCCGAACTGGCTGACGAACTCGTCGGCTAACAGGTCGATCACCCGGTCGTCGAAATCGTCGCCGCCGAGGTAGGTATCGCCACAGGTGGAGAGCACCTCGAAGACATCTCTTCCGATCTCGAGGATCGAAATATCGAAGGTGCCGCCGCCCAGATCGTAGACCGCCACCCGTTGCGAAAGGCCACGGCCGAAGCCGTAGGCAAGTGCGGCCGCAGTCGGCTCGTTCAACAGGCGCAGGACTTCCAGGCCGGCGATACGGCCGGCGTCCTTGGTTGCCTGGCGTTGATTGTCGTTGAAGTAGGCCGGCACGGTGATGACCGCCTTGCGCACTTCCTGGCCGAGATGCTCTTCCGCGATCGACTTCATCTCCCGCAGCACCATGGCCGAGATCTCCGGGAGGGAGAACTGTTCTTCTCGCACCTGGATGCGGACGGAGTGGTTCGGGCCCTCGACGATCTTGTAGGAGCAGATCGCCTGGGCTTTCTTCACTTCCTCCGAGAAGAAGAAGCGGCCGATCAATCGCTTGGCCGACGAGACCGTGCTCATCGGATCATGGATGACGTTCGCCTTGGCGGCGTTGCCAACCTGGACGGCACCGTCTTCCTTGAACGCGACCACGCTGGCCGAGATGCTCTCGCCGAACGCATTCGGCAGCACTTCGACGCTTCCGCCTCTCGCGATGCTGACGCACGAGTTGCTGGTTCCCAGATCGATCCCGATGGCGAGCTCCGCCATGGATGAGTCTCCCGACGCCTGGGGTAGAGGCGCGTCACCCCTGTGTGGCGAGCCCACCCCGACTAGCTGCGTATCGGCCGAACCTGCTGATTCCTGAGCCGTTTCCCGGCGGGGGAGGGTGCGCTACATCCGTCCCCCAGGAGGTCTGGGACCATGTCCGGTCACTCGAAATGGTCGACCATCAAGCGCAAGAAGGGCGCCGCGGATGCCAAGCGCGGCAAGATCTTCACCAAGCTGATCCGCGAGATCGCCACGGCGGCCCGGATCGGCGGCGGAGACGTGGATGCGAACCCCCGGTTGCGCCTGGCGGTCGACAAGGCCCGGGCCGCCAACATGCCCAAGGACAACATCCAGAAGGGCATCCAGAAGGGCACAGGGGGCGGCGAGGGTGAGGCGTATGAGGAGGCCACCTACGAAGGCTACGGCCCCGGGGGGACCGCCGTCCTCGTCAGCGTGCTCACCGACAATCGGAACCGGACCGTGAGCGAGGTGCGCCATGTCTTCTCCAAAGCAGGCGGCAACCTCGGGGAGAACGGCTGCGTGGCCTACCTGTTCGAGAAGCGCGGCCTCCTGGCGTTCGACGCTTCTGGCATCGACGCGGACGCCTTGATGGAGGCCGCTCTGGAAGGCGGGGCGGAAGACGTGGTCGAGGGCGAAGAAGTGCTCTCGGTCGTGACCAACCCGGCTGAATTCGAGGGCGTGAAGCACGCCTTGACGGCTGCAGGCTTCGAACCCCAGCAGGCGGAGATCACCATGGAGCCCAGCACGACCGTCGAACTCGACGGCAAGGATGCCGAGGCCATGCTCAAGTTGGCCGATGCCCTGGAGGATCTGGACGACATCCAGGCCGTGTATGCGAACTACGACATTGCGGACGAGGTGCTCGCGGAGCTCGCCTCCTGATCACGGAGATGGCTGGCTTCCTGGGCCGGCTTTCCTACCCTGCGGTTGTTCCCCAGCGAATTCCTCGCGAAAGTCGGCCCCTCCACCGGGTTCTCGAGGCAGCTCCGGGTCGATGCATTCGGCCGTGGAATTTCTGAACGAGGTGGAGGCCGGCCGTGGGTGACGAGACGCTACGGATCCTTGGGATCGATCCGGGCTCCCATGTGACGGGTTTCGGTGTCGTCGAACGGATCGGTTCCAAGGTTCGCCACGTTGCACACGGAACCCTGCGTCCACCGCGCACCCAGGATCTGGCGCATCGCCTGGGCTTCATTCATCAGGGCCTTTCGGACGTCGTCACGTTGCATGCGCCGGAGCTGGCGGTGGTGGAGAGGGCATTCGTCGGTTCGAACCCGCGAACCGCGCTGGCGTTGGGGCAAGCCCGCGGCGCGGCGTTGGCGGTGTTGGGCGCGGCGGGGCTGACGATCGACGAGTTGACACCGGGGGAGATCAAACGGGCGGTCGTCGGGACGGGCAGCGCCGAGAAACGCCAGGTGCAGCAGATGGTGAAGCGATTGCTCGGGCTCGATGCCGAACCCGCTGAAGACGCCGCGGACGCACTGGCCGCCGCGATCTGCCGGGGCCATACGGGAAGGCTATCGGGCCTGGTGCGCGGGGCTCGTCCCCGGAGCAGGCGCCCGCGCTCGGAGTATGTCGTGCGGCGGGCGCGATGATGCAAGGCTCTTCCGCTGGAGAGATCCGATGATTGCGAGAATCGAAGGCAACCTGCTCGAGAAGGCTCCGACCCGCGTCCTGATCGACGTCGGCGGTGTGGGCTACGAGCTTCTGGTTCCGCTCTCCACCTTTTCCGCGCTCCCCGACGAGGGAAAGACGGTGGCCTTGCGCGTCCACACCCATGTTCGCCAGGAAGCCTTCGTTCTCTACGGCTTCGCTACCGCCCAGGAGAAGGCGGTCTTCGAACTCTTGCTGCATGCCAGCCGGGTGGGTCCGAAGCTGGCCCAGACGATTCTATCGGGCGTCGAATCGGGGGAACTCATCGAAGCGATCCGATCGGGCCAGGTGGTCGTGCTTCGTTCTGCACCGGGCGTCGGTGCAAAGATGGCCGAGCGAATCGTGGTGGAGCTGCGCGATCGCGCAGCGGATCTCGAGCTCGAGCACACGTTGCCGCAGCGGCCTCGTCTCGAAACGCTGGAGAGCGGCGCCAGGCAGCAACTGGTTTCAGCGTTGGTCAACCTGCAGACGCCCAAGGCCAAGGCGGAGCGCGTTGCCGATGAAGTCGTCGGTGCCGAGGGCGAAGACGCGCCGATCGAAGATCTGGTGCGCGCTGCCCTGCGGAGCCTCGCGCGATGACCGCCCAGGAAGATCCCTTTGGCGGCAACGCGGCTGACGAGTCGGAAGAGCCTCTGCGCGGAGACCTCAGCGGCGAAGTCAAGCCGGGCGAGCGGAGCCTGGAAGACGCCCTGCGCCCGGGATCCCTGGATGAGATGGTCGGCCAGGATCGCCTTCGCGAAAACCTGGCCGTCTTCATCGCGGCGGCCCGGGGCCGCGGCGAATCCCTCGACCACCTTCTCTTCTACGGGCCGCCGGGCCTCGGCAAGACCTCCCTGGCCCGGATCGTCGCTCGCGAGATGGGCGCAGAATCCCGGGCGACCAGCGGCCCGGTGCTCGAGCGCGCGGGCGATCTGGCCGCGCTACTGACCAATCTCGAGCTTGGCGATGTGCTCTTCATCGACGAGATCCATCGGCTCCCGGCGGCCGTCGAGGAGATCCTGTACCCGGCGATGGAGGATTTTCAGCTCGACCTGCTGATCGGGCAGGGTCCGAGTGCGCGCTCGATCCGAATCGATCTGCCGCGTTTCACCCTGGTGGGAGCGACGACCCGGGCTGGGTTGCTCACCTCCCCGCTGCGCGATCGCTTTGGTTGGTCGGCGCGTCTGGATTTCTACCCGCCCGACCAACTCGAGGCCGTTCTCAAACGCTCGGCCCGGTTGCTAGGCGTCGAACTCGGCGTCGATGCGGGAGTCGAGATCGCCCGACGCTCCCGAGGCACGCCTCGCATTGCAAACCGGCTGCTACGGCGGGTGAGGGATTTCGCCGCCGTGCGTGATGGCGACGACGATGGCATCGACGGCGAGTTGGCGCGCTACGCCCTCGAACGCCTCGACGTGGACGACGCGGGCTTCGACAAACTCGACCGTGCGTTGCTCCTTACATTGATCGAGAAGTTCGAAGGCGGTCCCGTCGGCCTCGATACGCTGGCCGCGGCGATAGGCGAAGACAAGGGCACACTGGAAGACCTGGTCGAACCCTTCCTCATTCAGGGAGGCTTTCTCGACCGTACGCCCCGCGGCCGCGTTGCCACGCGCCTCGCTTTCAGCCATTTCGGCCTCCAACCGGGCGATCCGATCACCGGCCAACGCAAGCTCTTCTAGAGCGACGAGGCGGAGACGTTCTTTCCGCTGTTTCCGTTGATCGGCTTCCCGCTTCGCGGGAAACCGATCAACGGAAACAGCGGAAAGAACGTCCCCGCCTCGGCCGCCTTCTCGCTAGCGGCTTCGGATCACAGGGCGGGTTCCGGGGAGGCGGCCCCGGTTGATGGCAATGTGGACGCGCCCCTCGAGATCGAGGGTGTCGTAGGTGACCAGATCGTGGAGGCCGTCCCCGTCGAGATCGGCGATCAGGGCCAGATCCGAAAAAGGGAGGCTCTGGCGGGCTACGGGTGGGCCGAAGCGGGGGCCGGCCTCAGCGACCTGGCCGAGGCGGATCTGCACCGCATCCGGGCCGTCGCCGTGGATCAGGTCCCGCCGTCCATCGCCGTTCCAATCGCCGCGCAGGTCTGGCAGCAGTCCCTGCACCCGTTGCGTGCTGAAATCCAGAGGCACGCGCAGGGTCGTGGCCCAGCTTTCGACCGGCTGCCCGAGCGCTTTCTCGGGGAAGTGGAGAATGCGTAGGTCGGCGCTTACCCGCCGCGTGGTCAAGACCCGGGCCAGTTGGAGAATGCCGAAGGGTACGACGGTTTCGAAGATCTCCTTCCGGCCGTCTCCGTCGAGGTCGAAGACCTCCAGGCCGCCGAAGCCACCGTCGTTGGCGAATTCGGCGATCGGGGGGCCGGACGGATCTGCGCCGCCTGGCGCGCCGGATCCCGCGTAGATCCGGGTCGTGGTTCGACTCTCGAGGAGGGTGCCGACGCTTCGGTGTTCGACGACCTCGGCGCGGCCGTCGCCATCCAGATCCTCGATGAAGGCGCGCAAACGATGGGTCTCGTGGCGCCGCTCGTCGTTGAAGGAGAATGGTCGAAAGCGTGCCCGACGGCTCGGTTGGTTCCCGAGGCCCGGAGCGCCCGCGTGGAAGACCCACAAATCGAAGCGGTTCGAAGCGAAGAGGTCCGGAATGCCGTCGCCATTGTCATCGGTCCGAACGATTTCCGGCCACACGAAACGGGCCGTCGCGTAGCCCTCATAGATGGGCCGCGTGGGGGCCATCGTCTCGTACTCGCTCAGCACGGGAAGCGGAAGCAGCCGGGGCGGTCGGTCGTCCAGGGGGACGAGCAGCGCGCCGTTCCAGGTAGGGACCAGCGCCGACAGGCGACCCTCGCCCTCCCAGTTTCGGACCGCCTCGAGCCGCGAGAGTTGGCGGGTGCGGCGTGGTAGCGGGAGGGGAGGGCGAAGGGCGATCTGGCGCAATGGCGTGCCGTCGATCACGCGTTGGATGCGGAGTTCTCGAGGCGTGATCAGCAAGGCCTCGAGGCCGGCCGCCGGATCGAAATCGCCGACATCCACGGCGAAGACTTCGGCCGGCACGACGAAACCCGCGAGCGGGCGAGGCACGTCCCCAGGCCCGGCAGCCTGCCCCGGCGGAAGGGCAGAGAGGTGCCGTATCTCGTTGGGCGGTGTGCCCTCGACGGAGAGGACGAGGAGCCATTCTCCGGCCTTCTCGGCCACGGAGAAGGCCTCGACCGGCCTGCCTTCTACCCGAGAGGTGCTCACTGCGAAGGCATCGTCTTCTGCGTGGATCGGCGCAGCGCCGAAGAGAAGCCCCTTCAGCAGGAGAGCTAGCCCCAATCCGTCGTTGTGAGGTGAACGCCGGACATTGAAATGGCCCTGTGAGTGTGAGATGAAGGAGTTACAAGGCTTCTCCACCGACACCCAACAAGGCCACTTCAGTGCGATTGATTCAAGGCTCTATTCGG
>JAAETT010000689.1 GCA_024228115.1 bacterium | reverse complement strand
GCCGGACACATCACCACGTGATCGACCACCCAGACCGATTCGAAGCCCATCTCCTCGGCGAGCTGCCCGAAGCTCGCCGCATAGGCCCCGTCTTCGACGGGCGCCATCATGTACGGAGCCATGATCCCGAACTTCACAACATTCCTTCTCGACAGGTCTTTCTCCTAGGCCCGGGTTTCGCGACGTTCACTACGTGGCGATGGACCCGAACCAATCGAATCGAGCACTTGCACTTGGCATACGGCGAGCGGCCGCCCTGGGCTCCGGCCTGTGCCTGCTCGCGGCGGCTAGCGTGCTGGCGCTCGGGCGCACACCGGAGTACGAAGAGTGGGCCTTCTTTGGCAGCTGGCCCCGGAAGTGGGTGCTGCTTAGCCTCGCCCTCGTCTGGTTGGGGCTGGCCGGCGCCTCACTCGCCGCACCACTTCGCCTGTTCTTCGCATTCGTGATGGGCAATCTGATGCTGGCGGCGGTCTGGTTTCTACTCGAGCTCGCGGGTGCGATTGGCCTCGTGAACTACGGGAAGCTCTTCGGCTTCTCGCCCGCTAGCGGGTTGGGCTACACGGCGATTCCGCACGCCGACGTTTCCGGGGAGACGATTGGCAATATCGCCCACGCCTGGGGTTTCGACGATCCACCCTCCTACCGCTACCACTTCCGCACTGATCGCCGCGGCTACCGGAACGACGTGGACTGGGAGAGCGGAGAGGTGATCTGCCTCGGAGACTCTTTCGTCGTCTCGGGCCTGGTGCCTTATCGGGCGACCGTCAGCGCTGGCCTCGAACGAGCACTCGACCGCTCCGTGGTCAACGTTGCCCTGATCGGGATCGGGCCGCAGCAGCAGCGCGACATGCTGCGCGCGAGCGGTCTCCCGTTGGAGGGTCGTCTGGTGCTCCACTTCCTGTTCGAGGGCAACGATCTCGCCGACTCACGCCGCTATCGCCGCCGGGCGGAGGCCCGGAAGGCGGGGCCGTCAGGGGCGCAGCAGAGACTGCTTGCCACCCATGTGTTGGATGCGTTGCGGAAGGCCTCTCTCCCGTCCCCAGCCGGGCAACGCGTAGGCGAGCTGGGCGGTCGGGACGTCTACTTTCTCGAGAACACGATCGTTCCGCCCGGGCTCGCCCCCGAGATCGAGGCCATCGGAACCACGCTCCGGGAAATTCGCGACGAGGTCGAGGCTGCCGGCGGATCGTATCGGGTCGTTCTTTTTCCGGTGAAGCTGCGCGCGATGGGTGCCCACGTTCGGTGGCCGGGCGATACAGAGATCAAGCTCGACCAGGAACTCAGCGATCTCCCTGAGCGACTGGCCCAGGAAGCTGGGGAGAGGGGCATCCCCTTCCTGGACCTGGGCCCGACGTTGGAGGCAATGACGGCGCAGGGCGAGGTCACCTTCTTCGCCGACGACACTCACCTGAATGCTAGTGGCCATCGCGCCGTCGTCCGCGCACTGCTCGAATGGGAGCCTCTTCGAGCCTGGAAGGCCTCTCATTCATCCACGCCATGAGCCCGGGCGAGCAGAGCCCGGAGGTGCGCACCGACCTCTGCCCGGGCTGGTTCGTTCAAGAGTTCCACGTGATGGCAGTCGACCGTGTCCACCTCGAGCCCACCACGCGCCCACTCACCCCACCCGTTGCCAGGATCGTCGAAAACCACGCCGGGGTAGTCCGGCTGCCGGATCGCCGCAATTACGTGGAGGTTTCCCGCATAGGGTCGGGCACGGTAGTGGCAGAGTGCAGTCCGTCCCGCCTCGATCACGTCCCGGACGCGGCCACCTCGCACGCCGTCCACTTCGTCGCCGACGTCGTAGTGGTCAAGCATCTTCCGGGCGTCCTGACCGAACAGGAGATTCGGGCGACGGATGCGCCGGACCAGAGCGGAGGCCACCTTCGAGACCGGGCTGCGACCGGCGCGGGCGAGGGTGGATAGCATGCGACGCCAGGCCGGAAGGTGACGCGGGTAGCCGGGCGCGTAGGTGTCGAGCAGGATCACGCGTTCCACGTGGGCACCCTCATCGTGGAGTTTCTGAGCGATTTCGTAGGCAATGAGGCCACCGAGGGAGTAGCCACCGAGGTAGTACGGACCCTCGGGCTGGACCTCCCGGATCAGGGCAATGTAGAACTCTGCCATCTCCTCAATCGTCTCGAGGGGGGCTCTCGAACCAGCGAGTCCGCAGGCCTCGATTCCATAGATAGGCAAGTCCGGATCCTGATGGTCGGCCAGCCAGTGCGCATAGACCACGTAGCCACCGATCGGATGGACCAGCCAAAGCGGCGGGCGCTTGGCACCGCGCTGGAAGCAGATCACCTGACGGCCGTGCTCCCGCTCGGTGTCATCCGGCTCGGTGCCGCCTCGAAGTGCGTTGGCGAGACCGGCGATTGTCGGCGTCCGGAGCAGGGCCGCCAGCGGGACGGGTTTCCCGAGTTCCACTTCGAGCCGGGCAGTCAATTGCAGTGCCATCAGGGAGTTCCCCCCGATACGGAAGAAGTCCTCATCGACATCGACCGTTCGCTGGAGCAGTTCCTTCCAGATTCCCTCCACTCGTCGCTCCAGGTCGTCGCGGGGTTCGCGACGCCGAACTGTGGTCACGGCCAACGGATCCGGCAACGCATCGCGATCGATCTTGCCCCGCTCGGTTAGCGGGATGGCGTCGATGGGGACAATGAAGTCCGGGATCGCGGCCGCGGGAAGCGTACCGGCCAGGCGCATCCGCACCTCGCTCGGGTCCAGCTCGCCTCCACTCTCGATCACGTAGGCCGCCAGGTAGAGTCCGTCTGGCCCCGTGCGTGCCATGACCAGAGCCTCGCCAACTTCGGACAGGGCGTAGAGGGCCGCTTCGATTTCACCGAGCTCGATGCGATGGCCGCGGATCTTTACCTGCCGGTCGAGGCGCCCCAGGAACTCGAGGCGTCCGTCTGCGCGTCTCCGGGCGAGATCCCCCGTTCGAAACATCCTCCTGCCCGACCGACTCGCGAAGGGATCAGTAACGAACCGCTCCGCCGTCAGCTCGGGTCGATTGAGGTATTCCGTGGCGACTCCGTCTCCGCCCAGATGGAGCTCACCGGGCACGTTGATCGGACAGGGCTCGCCATGAGGATCGAGCACATACGCCGTGGTGTTTTCGATTGGCCAGCCGATCGGGACGTGGGCCCCGGGATCCACCTCTACCTCGAAGCCTGTTGCGTAGACCGTGCATTCGGTCGGACCGTATAGATTCCACAGGCGCGTTTCCGGCAACTCACGCGCAACGATCCGTGCGATCTCGGGGCTCAGCACGTCGCCGCAGGGGAAAAGCTGGCGGACGGGCCGGAGGCTCTCGGGACGCTCACTCACGAGCGCATGGAAGAGCCCGGTCGGAATGCTCAGAGCATTCACGCCGAGCTCGGAGATCGCACGGTCCAGCACGTCGAGAGTGGGTGGCCCGGGGGCACGGATCGCAAGAGTGCCGCCGGTGAGGAGCGCGCCGAAGATCTCGAAGGTCGAAAGGTCGAAGAACACCGGAGACAGCAGGCAGAGAACCGTGTCGGGCCCGAGTTCCGCCCAACGCACGCCATGGGTCAGACGGGTGACACCGCGCTGCGGCACCACGACTCCCTTGGGCTGACCCGTCGACCCGGAGGTGTACATCACGTACGCGGGGTCGCTCCCCGTCGCGCAGCCGTTGGCGCGCGTGGTGGAGCGTGCCCGAAGCTCCGCAGCCTCGTCGACGCGGACGACCGTCCGGCACACAGTCGGCAGCCGTGCGGCGAGGGACTGGTCCGTGACCGAGACCGAGAGGTTCGCGTCCTCGGCCATGAACGAGAGCCGCTCTGCGGGGGCTTCCGGATCCAGCGGGACGTAGCATGCATCGGCCTTGAGAATGGCCAGAATCGTCGCAACGAAATCCGGCCCCCGCTCGAGCAGCACACCGACGCGTGAGCCACGCCTCACCCCCGCCTCCCGTAGCGCGTGGGCGATCTGGTTCGCCCGGGCATCGAGTTCCCCATAGAGCAGCTGTCCCCCATGCCAGCGCAGCGCCACATGGTTCGGATCTTCGTCGACGCGCTCTTCGAAGATCGATGCCAGGCTGCAATCCCGTGGATAGTCGACTTCAAGGTCGTTCGATGCACCGAGCAGTCTGCGGCGTTCAGCCTGTGTGATCAGGGGCAGCGACCAGACCTGACGATCCGGATCCTGCACCGCCGCCTGCAGGACATGCTGCCAGTGCTCTGTCAGGCGGAGAGCCGTTGCGTCGTCGAAACGCTGCGAGCGGTAGCTGAGGTCAGCAACGAGTCCATCAGGGCCCGCTTGGACGTGGAACGAAAGATCAAACTTCGCGCCATTCGGGGGCACGACCTGCCAGTTCCACCGCTGTCCGTCTACGTCGATGGGCTCGGGCGCCTCGACGTAGTTGAAGACGAGTTGTTGAAGCTGGCTCACATTGGGGTTCACGGATCGCTGGTTCTCGACAATTCGCTCCAGAGCCGTCTCGCGGTGCTCGAAAACCAGACGGCTCGCGTCTCGTGTTCGGCGCAGAAGCTCGCGAAAGGATGGCTCCCCGGAGACATCGATTCGGACCGGCAGCATGTTGATCAGGCACCCCGCGAGGGGCTCGAGCTCAGGTCTGCCACGGATCGAAACGGGTGTGGAGATCGTGATGTCTTCCTGCCCCGAATAGCGATGAGCCAGCGCAACCAACGCTGCGAGGTACACCGTGTAGGGTGTGGCTCCCTCCGTGCGAGCGAGAGCCTCGATCTCCGAGTGGAGATGGGGACCGATCTCGAAGCGCCGCCGCCGACCGGCACCGGACACGTTTGAGGGCTCCGGCTCATCTGCCGGTAGCTCGAGCGTTTCGACCTCGCCCAGGGTATCGCGCCAAAAGGCGAGGTCGTTCTGACTCGGGTGGAGTCCTTCTTCGTCGGCCTCCCATACACTGTAGTCGGTGTAGTCGATCTCCAGTGCGGCCAAAGCCGGTGCGGCTCCGGCCCGCTCGGCCTCATAGAGAGCCGCGAGGTCGCCCATCAGGATGCCCAGGGACCAGTCGTCGGTGATGATATGGTGCTGGTTGAACAGGAGACGATGGTCCTCCTCGTCAATCCGAACGAGGACGGCGCGCCACGGGCGAATGGCCAGGTCGAACGCTCGGCCAACCTCGGCACGAACCAGCTCCGCGTGGCTGGAGCGGGCGACCGGGGGCGGCTCATTGCTGATATCCCTCCAACCGAGCAGCGCCCCTTCACCGGTTTCGAGGAGGCGCTGGAAGGGACGTCCGTCCACGACCTCGAAGCACGTGCGCAGCGTCTCATGCCTCGCGACGAGCCGGGCCCACGCGCGACCAAAGGCCGCGACATCGATCTTTCCGAGCTCCACCGTCGTGCACACGTTGTAGAGGGTCGGGTCGTCGCTGAGTTCACGGGTGTACCACATGCGCAGCTGGGGCGACGAGATCGGCCAGAGCGTGCCGCTGCCTCGTCGGGGAATCCGGGCCTCTGAGCGCTGGGCGCACTCTTCACCCAGAATCCGCGCAAGTCCGGAGATCGTCGGCTCGCGATACAGATCTCGAAGCTGGAGGGGACGATCGAAGGCATCGCGAATCGCCGAAAGCAGCCGAACTGCACGAATCGAAGTGCCGCCCAGGCAGAAGAAGTCGGCGTGGACATCGTCCACCTGGAACCCCAACTCTTGGCTCCACAGCCCGGCGAGCGCACGTTCGGGAGCCGTGCTGGGGAGGACCGGATCCCGGGCATCCCGACATGCGGCCGGCAGCGAATCAAGGTCCACCTTCCCATTGGCGGTGAGCGGGATCTTCTCAATCGCGACGAAAGAGACGGGAATCATGTAGGCGGGGAGCTTCGCGCGCAGATAGTCACGGAGGCTTGCGTCGCTTGGGGTCTCCGCGATGCTGGCGGGCTCCGGCACAAAATGCGCGACCAGATCTCGTTCGCCGTGCTCGTTCCTCGGCGCGGTCGCGATGCTCCGGGAGATGCCGGGGTGACTCTCGAGAGCGGTCGCGATCTCTCCCAGTTCGACGCGGTAGCCGCCTACCTTCACCTGGTGATCCTGACGTCCCAGGAACTCGATGTTCCCATCTGGAAGAAAGCGCGCGATGTCCCCGGTGCGGTAGAGGTGATCGTCATCGTGCTCGCCGAACGGGTCGGGCAGAAAGCGCTCGGCATTCAAGTCCGGACGCGCGTGGTAGCCGCTGGCGAGGCAGGGCCCGCCGATGAAGAGCTCGCCTGGGACACCGATGGGAACCGGCTCGAGGTGCCGATCGAGTATGTAGTAGCGCGCATTCGAAATGGGTCGGCCGTAGGGAATGCTCGTCCAGTCCGGGTCGACCTGATCGATCACGTAGTAGTTCGACCAGATGGTCGCCTCAGTAGCGCCACCAAGCGCCACGACCTCAGCGGCAGGGAAGGCGCGGCGGACCTGATCCGGCAGAGGCACGGGGATCCAGTCGCCGCTCAGGAATACCAGCCGGAGGCTGGTGTCGGCTGCCGGCTCCCGAAGGAACGGAACCAGTTGCCCGAGGGCCGCGGGCGCTGAATCCCAGAAGGTGATGCCACCCTGGGTAAGGAGTTCGACCAGGGCGTCCGGCTCCTGAAGGTCCTCGGACGAAGCGATCCGGATGGACGCACCGGCGGCCAGAGTCCCGAAGATGTCGTAGACGGATAGGTCGAAGCACGGACTCGTAACGAACAAGAGGCGATCGTCCGGGCCGACAGCGAAGCGCTCGTTGACCCAGGTGATCAGATTCACTGCCGAGTGATGACGGACCACCACGCCCTTGGGTTTTCCGGTCGATCCCGACGTGTAGATGATGTAGGCGCGATCCGTCGGCTCGGCGATCGGGGGCGGGGCTTCCCCGTCCGCCTTGGCGATCGCCCGTTGCTCCAGGGGCGCATCCACCGGGAGCAGCCGACGATCTGCGGGAAGGCGCTCTGCCAGGGCAACCTCGGTGACGACGATCGCCGCGTCCGCGTCGTCGAGCATGAAGCGCAGCCGTTCGGGCGGGTAGTCCGGGTCGAGAGGCAGGTAGGCGGCACCGGCCTTCTGGACAGCGAGCAGAGCGACGATCAGCTCGATCCCCCGCTGCACGCAGACGCCGACCAGAGAGCCTCGTCCCACGCCACAGGAGCCGAGGTAGTTGGCGAGGCGGTTGGCTCGGGCATTGAGGTCGCCGTAGCTGACCGTGGTTTCCCCGAAGAGCAATGCAATACGGTCTGGTGCGCCTCGTGCTTGCTGCTCGAAGGCATGGAACATCAGTGCGTCGTCCGGGCGTGCAGTCTCCGTGTCGTTCCACTCGTAGAGGACACGCTGTTTCTCCGGGTCGCCTAGCAGGGGAAGCCGGCTGATCGGGCGCTCATCATCGAGGACGACCTCTTCGAGTAGGCGCTGAAGGTGTTCGAGCATCCGCGCGGCGCTCTCTCGCTCGAAGAGGGCCGTGGCGTATTCGAGGATCATGTTCGTCTCGTTCGCCCGGTCCTCGGGATGGAGGGTCAGGTCGAGCAGGGCTGGCACCTCGAGACGACGGACATCCATCCGCAGACCTTCGGCTTCGAGCGGGCCGGGCACGAAGTCGATGTAGTTGAACATCACCTGGTAGATCGGATTGCGGCTTGGATCGGCTCTCCGCGCGCGGCCCACGCTCTCGTAGACACGATCCATCGGAATCCGGCGGTACGGGAAACTCTCGCGTTTCGTTGCGAGGATCCGCTGCAGCAGAGCTGCAAAGCTGGGATCGCCAGCCAGATCGGTTCGCACGCAAACCGGATTCATCAGACAGCCGAAGACATCGCGGTATCCCGGTTCACGGTTCGCCAACGGCATTCCCACGACGATGTCTTCGGCTCCGGTCATGCGGTGGAGCAACAGATTCCATGCGGCTAGCAGAATGTCCGCAAGGCTGGCACCGTGGCGGTGACCCAGGGAGAGCAGGTCTCGACGCAGCCCAATGGGAAGGCGCCGCTCGATCCGCTTGGTTCCCGGGTCGACGATCGGAGGCCGGCAGCGGTCGGTTGGCAGTTCCAGTGCGGCGGGAGCCCCGTTCAGCTTCTCGGTCCACCATGCGATGCCACGGGCCTCCGCTTCCGAGCCCTCGGCGGCGAGCTGGGCCTCGGCGAACGCACGGTATTGCCGCGGCGGTGCGGGGCGTGTTGCCGATGCGTCGTTGCATTCGGCGACATACAGCGCGAGGAGATCCTCGGGAAGGATCTTCAAGTAGGACCAGCCGTCGAGGGCCAGATGGGGGATGTATGCGACCAGGAGATGCTCCTTCGGGCCGCGACGGATCAGCTCGAAGCGCGTGGTGGGGTGCGTGGCCAGGTCCTGGCGTACCGCCGTCTTCGAGCGGATCCGAGCGAAGAGATCCTCGTCCCCAAGGCCCTCGGCTGATGACGTCGTCAGATCGAGCTGGGCCTTGTGGACCCGGTAGCCGGGCTCGCCTTCGAACTCAAACCAGGAAGAACGCAGACCCTCGTGGCGCGCGAGCAGATGCAGCAGCGCGACCTCCAACGCCTCTGAATCAAGGCGGCCGCGCAGCTCTAGCGCGACGGCTTCGTTACCGACGGCTTCGTCCTGGAAGAGTTGGTGGGCGTACCAGAAGCGGCGTTGGGCGGGAGCGAGAGGTCGGACCGGGTCAGAGTCGGCGCGGTCGCGGGGCGGTACCCGAGCCCCCAGCTCGTGGCGAGCCCCGCTCATTGAGGAGGCTCCAGGGTACATAGCGTCGCGAGCCAGGGGCCGACCCGGTGCCAGCTGCCCTCGAGCCGAGCTTCACCCAGGGCACCGCGCGCTGCTGGTGGAAGCAAGTGGGCTCGGAAGCGCTCAGGAGCGGAAGCTTCGACAGCCACGTCCTGGAACTCGAGAAACGCCCCGGAGATCGGGTGCTGAGCCTTGTAGACCGACTCCTTGGCCGAGAACAGGATCGCCGCAGCCTCTGGCCCACTGCAGGCATTGACGCGGGAAAACGCTTCGAGCTCGCAAGGCGACGCAACTCGCCGCATCAGCTTTGCCTCGAAGGGCGCGGCGATCTCGACGTCGATTCCGAGGGCCGTGACGTCATTCTTCTCGGCTACGGCGACCAGACAAAGACCGGCTCCATGAGAGATCGAGCCCACGACGCCCGCTGGCCAGAGGGGCGCCCGCCCTGCGCGGACTGGGATCGCGCACGGAGGCCGCCCGAGTTCGACGAGCACCCGGCGCGCCAATGCCCGGCCCAGGTGGAACTCGGCCCGCCGCGCCGGAACGGCGCCGTGGATTCCGAGCGCCTCCTCAGGCCAGGAGGGTTCCAAGGCGCCTTCCGGGGGACGAGCACCGAGGCGCTCCGCGGCCACGCGGATTCCTCGGGGACAAGTGCCCCGAAGTGCATCTACAAGATCCCCGGGTATCGGGGGGGGCGGCTCGGCCCGTTGCTCGTGCAATCCGCTCTCTCCGAGTCTCGAGGTTGGTCTTCGGCTGATCGGGGGCCGGCTTGAGGACCTTCCGCGGGCTTGTGAGAGCTTCATGAAATTGATATTCGATTTCATTATATCTTGCTGCAAAGGTACTCAGCTTGCCCCCCCGCCGCGACTGGTCCGTGCTCGAACCGTCGTTGAGTTTCCGCGATGAAGCTGCCTTGCGGCGGGTCATCCCGGCACCGGGTCGGACGCCCGCCAGCAAGAAGCGGGACCGGCTCGACCCGGCCACTGCGCGGTCCCCCGACGAGCGGCGAATTCGGATCCGGGCGGTGGCTCCGGAGCTGGCCCGGCTCCTCCAATCGGGCACCGGGATCGGCGCTCTGTTCATGATCCCCGGTTTCGATGAGACGCTACGGCTGAATGGTCATGCCGAGGTTATCGGCGAGGACGCGATCCTACGGGTCGACGAGGTCTACCTGTATTGTCCAAAGGCATTTCTGCGCTCCGGACTATGGACGCCAACCTCAATGCCACCACCCCCACACACGCTCCGCTCCGAGGAACGCCAGCGCCAGGGCGACGCCGATCTCGCTTTTCTCGCGGAGGCACCTTTTGCCTTTCTAGGTACCAGCTCTACGGAGGACGCCGCCGATGTCTCGCCGCGAGGCGACCCACCAGACTTCGTCCGTGCACTGGCTGACGATCTGGTCCTCCTTCCCGATCGGCCTGGCAACCGCATTGCGGACAGCTTCCGCAACCGGATCTCGGATTCCTCGATGGCTCTTCTGGTCGTGCAACCGGGCACCGCTGAGGCGCTGCATCTCGCAGGGCGCGGGGGTATCACTTCGGACACCGACCTTCTTCTCCCTTCAGCCATTCGAGGACGCTCTCCACGTCTGGGCATTCGACTGGCGATCGAGACCGTGATGAGCCTCAAGTTCGAACACAACGCCTCTAGCCTCTTATGGCACCCGTCAAGTCGGCTCTCACGCGAGACGCTACCGAACCTCGGTCGACTCTTGGTTGGCGCGCTCGACGGATCGGGCGCTCATAAGCTCGTCATCGGCTGGCTGGTCGAAAGGCTCATCCAGCGCGACGCCACCAAGAACCTCTACTGAGGCGGGGTGCGGAACCCGTCTCGACCAGAAACTCACCGGACCGGAACCGAGGGAATCCGCCGTTGACGAGCATGTCGACAGCTACGTCGATCTCGCGACATGCCTCGAGAGCGTATCCATCTCGAATACCCAAGCCTGCTAAATGGCGCCATCGTTCTTCAACGGCTCGCCTTCCGTCCCGCGCGCCCTTCGTCAGCATGGTTGACGGTGCCCTCGTTCCCGACGCGCAGAATATCCATCTGGTTACGTCGCCTGATCCGATCGCCGTGGGCCATTGATGCGCCTCGCGAACATCCACGCCAGCATCGGCGCCTGAACCTACACAGAGTGGAAGATCCAGGTCTTGCTCTTGCCGCGGCAGCTCTGATGCACGTGCGCATCTTGACCCCGGCAAGGGGGATCCCACCCGACGATCGACTACTGCTCGTTCGCCTCCCAACTGCCTGCGCAAAGCGGACCCAAGCAAACCTGAAGGGAAGCCATGAGGAGATCCGAGAACAAAGAGGTGTGTCTTGGGTATTCCGGAAACCCGGGGTGGTTCATCAAGAAAAGCGTGAACTCCCCTTGAGATCTGATCACCGACTTCGTTTCCAATGCTATTGCACCCGCCCGGGCTGAATACTCCACCGATCATCGCTCAGCTGGACAGGGGCTCGATCACCTCGCGGCGAAATCGCTCGAGAATCGGCCGCAGCTCCGCCAGATCGCCGGTCGGCGGGGAGATCGTCATCCGGTCGACGCCCGCGCGCTGATAGCCCTGGCGACTTCCGGTTCGAGCGTCCCCACGCAGG
>JAAETT010000688.1 GCA_024228115.1 bacterium | reverse complement strand
GAGGCACGCCCCAAATTCTCGCCACGGAATGGGCATCGACCACCCAAAACGAAATCCGTCAGCGTCAATCGCCGCGCGGCACGCCGAAACCGTGGAAAGCCAGGTTCTCAGCCAACTTTCGTGCATAGTTCAGGCTAGGCGGGGCGCCTTCTTCAGCCACTCACCGGGGCAAAGCAGACCACGGTCACCGCCACCGCGGGCCGCCGCGAATCCAGGTTGCGGTAGGCATGCCGCTGGTCGCCGCGAAACACCAGGGAATCACCTCGAGCAAGCGTCCAATGCTCACCGGATGCAACGAGCTCGATCTTTCCGCGCTCACAGGTCAGGTACTCACGGGTGCCCGCCGTATGGGGCACCCCAGCCATCTGGCCACCGGGCTCCAGTTCCATCCGGGAGATGTCGAGACCGGGAATCGCCTCCGGAAGCAGTGGCCGCAACCTGGCGCCCTGCTTTCGCCGCTCCCGGACTTCGGCCGATTTCACGAGACGCGCCGCCGTGCGCGGAGCGCCGATCAGTTCTTCGATCGAAACTTGAAGTGCGGCGGCGGCGCGGCTGAGCACACTCAAGGTCGGATTCGCCGAACCGGATTCCAGGCTCGCCCAGGTCGGCCGGGGAACCCCCGAGAGCTGCGACATCTTCTGCTGGGAAAGGCCGCGCGCTTCGCGTAGACGCCGGATATTCGATGCGAGGTTGGTTCGCAGATCGTCCATATGGACGAAGAAGTAGCATCCTGATGTTAAACCGTCCATTCGGTTGTCTCACCAACCACGAGGGACGAAGCTCGAAGAACACACCAAGGAGATCCGTCATGAGTACCCGCCTCGAGCATGCAAACGTCGCCGTACGCGATGTCGATGCCACGATTCGCTTCCTCCAACTCGCGTTCCCAGACTACGCCGTCCGAAGTGAGGGCAAGACATGGCAAGGCTGGCGCTGGGTGCACCTCGGAACCGACGAGACCTACATCGCGGTCAACGAAGCACCCGTCGAACCGGCGGAGCCCTGGCGCTCCTACGCCGGAAAGCCCGGCCTGAACCACCTCGGGTACGAAGTGGATGACGTCGAAGCCCTGCGGCTTCGCCTCGCCGCAGCCGGCTACAAGGACACGACCGTTCCGAACGATCACCCCCACCGAAAGCGCGTCTACTTCACCGACTCCGAAGGGAACGATTGGGAGTTCGTGCAATACCTGTCGAAGGACCCTGCAGAGCGGAATGACTACGAGGTGCCGGACCCGACGTGAACCGTCGCGTTCCAGCAGCGGCCCGGCCCGCGCGTCAGCTCTTCTGACGCGCGGTGACCTTGATCTCCGCGCGTGCGCCCGGAATGACCAGCGAGGTGATCCCGATCCAGGTCGACGCGGGATAGGGTTCCTTGATGAACTCATCCTTGACCTTGGCCATTGCAGCAGCGTTCTCTGCCAGATCGACGATGTAGAGGGTGCTGTCCACGATGTCTTCGTAGCCGACGCCAGCCTCGCTCAGAACGACCCCGAGTGCAGTCCAGGCATTGCGGAACTCCTCCTCCGCGGAATCTCCCTGGCCCACGACACCCGAGCAGAAGATCAGGTCGTCGTGGCGAACCGCCGGCGCGAAGTGCCAATTCTCGTAGGTCTTGCGGGCGGAAACAGGAACAATGACATCGATTCCCATCGGGTTCTCCTTCGGTGTGTCGGACTCGGACCGGATCCTGGGTCAACTCGGAGGGCGGCGCAACGACGGAGATGCGAGCGGCGCGGACGCGCCCCGAGCCGTTGACGGCCGGGTAGCGAGTGAGGTAATAACGGACGGTTCATGTTTCCCATTGCTTCAACGGCCTCGAAAGAAGCCCGGAATGGCCTTCGCGAGCCCCACGCTCGCCTTCCATCCTGAGGAGAACCCATGGGCGAGGTGCGCATCGAAGCCACCAGCGGAATCCTTACGGTGACCCTCGCCGATGTGGAGAACCGGAACGCGCTCGGCGCCGTGGTGGTCAACGGGCTACACGACGCGCTCCTCCAGGCGAACGATGACGCGGAGATCCGGGCGATCGTGGTCACCAACGAGGGCTCGACGTTCTGCGCTGGCGCCAACCTGAAGCAGCAATCAGGCGCCGCGCAACAGATCCCGGCGAAGGTTGGCTTCGAGGAATTGATTGCCCAGATCCAGCAATCCCCCACGCCGGTGATCGGCAAGATCCGCGGCCACGTCGTCGGCGGAGGGAATGGTCTGGCCGCAGCCTTCGATATCGCCATCGCCCAGGACGATGTGAAATTCGGTTTCACGGAAGTCCGCCTCGGTGTGGCACCGGCGATCATCTCCGTCGTCTGCCTGCCCAAGATGAGACGTGGGGATGCCCTGGAGGCATTCCTTCGCGGCAACCGCTTCCCGGCCTCGAAGGCGGCGGAGTACGGTCTGATCAGCCGCGCGGTGCCCGAAACCGATCTCGACGCCGCCGTGGACGAAGTTCTCGGCGATCTGCGTCTCGGAGGTCCGAACGCTCTGGGCGTCGCCAAGCAGCTCGTCTACGAAGTGCCGACGATGGAACCGAAGGACGCGTTCGCACGCATGTCGGGCTTGTCCGCGGAGCTCTTCAGGGGCGAAGAAGCCGCCGCCGGCATGAAGGCCTTCTTGAAACGCGAGACGCCCCCTTGGGCCGGCGATCCTACGAAATAAACGGGATGGGCGGCGGCGGACGGGCCAGCGAGAGGAGCCAGCATTGCTGCAAGTAGTCACGGATTTCAGGGACGAAGTGGACGAACTCCACAGCTTCCTACAGACCCTGAAGCCCGAGCAATGGGAACGCGAGACCGCGTTCATGGAGTGGACACCGTGGGACGTCGTCGCCCACCTCCACTACTTCGACGTAGTATCGATGGCATCCCTCTCGGGAGAGGAAGCCTTCGCACCCGAGCGAAAGATCATCATCGACGGCGTCATCGCAGGCAGTACGAACAAGGAAATCGCTCGGAAACGTTTCGGAAAGCTCGACGTCGCAGAACTGCTCTCGGCATGGCATACCACGGCGCATGCTCTCGCCAAGGCTCTTGGCGACTCGGACCCCAAGCGACGGCTGCCCTGGTTCGGCCCGGACATGGGCGTGCCCATGTTCACGACGGCTCGCTACATGGAGACCTGGGCGCACGGCCAGGAGATCTACGATCTCGTCGGCGCCACGCGAGAGAACACGGATCGGATCAAGAACATCGCGACCATCGGCGTCAAGACGTTCGGCTGGACCTTCGTGAACCGAAAGGAAGAGGTGCCCGGTCCTCCTCCCTACGTGCGATTGGTGGCACCCTCGGGCGAAATCTGGGAGTGGAACGAGCCGAGCGACGATTCGGTGCGAGGGAGCGCCGTCGATTTCTGTCACGTCGTGACCCAGGGCCGCAACGTCCAGGACACGTCGATCGAGACCACCGGGCCGGTAGCGACGCAATGGATGGCGATCGCCCAATGCTTCGCAGGAGGGCCTGTGGAGCCGCCCGCACCGGGAACCCGCGGCCCCCAGCACTAGCCGACCGCGAACGAGGAAACAGACTTCATGGATCTCGAATTCGATGCGAGCTACGACGACTTCCGAAGCGAAGTGCGTGAGTTCCTCTCCAAGAACAAGCCTCCGAAGACCTTCGGCATGTCCGAAGAGGAAAAGCCGAGCCGCGTGGGCTGGCTCAGCCTGCTGATCGAGCACGGCTACTGGGCTCGGACCGTTCCGAAAGAGTACGGCGGCTACGGGGACTCACCCGATCTCCTCAAGACCGTGATCATGGACGAGGAGTTCAACCGGGTAGGCGTGGCCCGCGGTTTGAACGCGCAGGGCCCGTCCATGCTCGTCCCCACATTGCTCACCCACGGCAGCGAAGAGCAACGCAAGAAATGGATCGGGCCGACGATGCGCGGCGAGATCATCTGGTGCCAGGGTTACTCGGAGCCCGGCTCCGGGAGCGACCTTGCGAGCCTGCAGACCTCCGCAGTCGAAGACGGCGACGATTTCATCCTCAACGGTCAGAAGATCTGGACCAGCACCGCGGACATGGCCCAGATGTGTTTCATCCTCGTGCGGACCGAGCCCGATGCGAAGAAGCACGCAGGGATCAGCTACATCCTGATGCCGATGGATTCGCCCGGCATCGAAATTCAGCGCCTCGAAACGATGTCCGGGAGCATCGGGGAGAATTCGTTCAATCAGGTCTTCCTGACGGATGTCCGGGTACCCAGAGCGAATGTGGTCGGCAAGCGTGGTGAAGGCTGGAAGATCGCCAATACCACCCTCAAACACGAACGCAGCTCGCTGAACTCCAACGCCGAAGGCACCCTCGTCCGCCTTGCGAACCTGATGCAGAAGGAGACCATCGGCGGTGTTCCGGCGATGGCGAGCCCGCTCTATCGCGACCGCTTGATGAAGCTCCAGGCTCGCGCGCTCACGATGAAGCACCACGGAATGCGAATGCTCACCTGCAGCTTGAAGGGCGAACCGGCCGGTGTGGCCGGATTGATCGTCAAGCTGCAGAACTGCCAGCTAAGCTTCGATATGGCGGCGCTCGCGCTCGACGTGATGGGCGAACTCGGCGCGCTCTACGACCACTCGAAGTACGAGCGCGAGCGGGGCTATTGGCAAGCCCTCTCGATGTTCTCGCTGGGCTTGATCATCGGTGGCGGCACGGCGCAGATCCAGAAGAACATCATTGCCGAGCACGGACTCGGGCTCCCCCGTGAGCCGAAGCCGGCGAAGGCCTAGGAAACGATATGGATTTCGGACTCTCGGAAGAACATCTGCTCATCGAGCAGAGCCTTCGCGGCTTCCTCGCGGAAAACGTGCCGATCGAACGCGTCCGCGAGCTGCGTGAAGCGGACTGCCCCAACGATCGCTCGATCTGGAGCGCATTGGCCGAGCTGGGTTTCGCGGGCGTCCTCGTCCCGGAAGGCCAGAGTGGCAGCGGCCTGAGCCTGCTCGATGCAGCCCTCGCGGCCCAGGCGCTCGGACATGGCGCGACGCCCTCTCCATTCCTTGCCTCCGGAATCATGGCACCAACGGCCCTTGCCGCGGCAGGCGGATCCGCTGCGGACGCATGGCTCGAGGGAATCGGGAGTGGAGACCTCGTGATGGGCGTGGCGGTGACGGAACTGTTCTCGGTACGCGAAGACGCCGGCGTCCAGCAACGCGACGGTGCGCTCCACGGTAGCGCCATGATGGCGATCGACGCCTGCAATGCGGACCTCCTCCTCGTGGCGATCGACTCCGAGACCTTTGCCGTCGTGAAGACAGACGCCGCCGGACCCGAGATCACCCGCCTCGCGACGGTTGACGCGACCCGCTGCACCAGCGAAGTGGTGTTCGGCGGCGTGCAGCCCGAAGCGGTCTTCGAGGACGCGGGCGAAGCGATCCGCCGAATGCTCGAAGCCGGCCGCATTGCGCTCGCTGCCGATGTGCTCGGCGCCTGCGAGGCGATGATCGAGCAATCCGTAGCCTACGCGAAGGAGCGCAAGCAATTCGGCCGCTTGATCGGTTCGTTCCAGGCCGTGAAGCATATGTGCTCGGAGATGATCGCCGAGCTCGAGCCCGCGCGTTCGCTGCTCTGGTATTCCGCCCATAGCTTCGACGCGATGCCCGATGAAACGCCGCTGCTTGCCTGCCACGTGCTCGCACACCTTTCGGAGATCGGGCGAGAGATCGCGAGCGTCTCGACCCAGGTGCATGGCGGCATCGGCTGGACGGACGAGCAGAATCTCCACTTCTGGTTCAAGCGCATCGCCAACGCGCGTCATCTGCTCGGAGGCCCCGAGCACCTGCGTGATCAGGCCGCAAAACTCCAGGGCTTCGCCCCGGCCGCCTAGCCCATCCAAGAGAGGCAGCATGCACACCAAGCTCGCAGAGGAACTCGGTCTCGAGTTCCCGATCTTCGCGTTCACCCATTGTCGCGACGTCGCGGCCGCCGTTTCGAAGGCCGGTGGCCTGGGCGTGCTCGGTGTGGCGGGACATTCCGTGAAGGGCCTGAAGGTCGAGCTCGAGTGGATCGAGAACGAGATCGGAGACAAGCCCTACGGCGTCGATCTCCTGCTCCCCGCGAAATTCGTGGGCTCGGATCGCGGCGGTTTCGATGCGAGCCAGCTCGACGAGCGAATTCCCGAAGAGCACCGAAAATTCCTCGACGACCTGCTCACCCAGCACGAGGTTCCCACCCTCCCGAGCGATCACCAGCTTGCTGGGGGGCTTCAGGTCGGCTTCGAAGGCCAGCGCGAAGTGATCGAAATGGTCTTCGAACACAACATCAGCCTGATCGCTTCCGCGCTCGGGCCGCCGCCAGCCTGGATGATCGAGAAGGGGCGCGAGAAAGGCGTGAAGGTCGCCGCGCTCGCGGGCACGGTCGAGCACGCAAGGCGCCACGTCGAAGCGGGCGTCGATATCGTGGTGGCTCAGGGCTACGAAGCCGGTGGCCACACGGGCACGGTCTCCACGATGGTGCTCGTGCCGGAAGTCGTCGATGCCGTCAGCCCGGTTCCGGTGCTCGCGGCGGGTGGGATCGGAAATGGTCGCCAGATCACCGCATCCCTCGCGCTTGGCGCCCAGGGCGTCTGGTGCGGGTCCGTCTGGCTCACGACCGAAGAGGCCGAGACCCATCCGGTGGTGAAGAAGAAGTTCCTGAAGGCCGGTTCGAGCGATACGGTTCGGAGCCGGTCGCTCACCGGAAAGCCCGCACGGCAGCTGCGCAGTGCCTGGACCGATGCCTGGGAGGACCCGGCGAATCCGGCGCCCCTGCCCATGCCGCTGCAACCGCGGCTGGTCCAAGAAGCCCAGGCACGCATCAACCGCACCGCGCACAACAACCCGGGTGCCGAGCAACTGGCCAACTATTTCGTCGGCCAGATCGTCGGAACCATGAACCACGTGAAATCCGTGCGCACGGTGATGGAAGAATTCGCCGTCGAGTACGCCGACACGATGGAGCGACTCGACGAACTCGCCAGCGAGTAGCCCGCCAACCGTCAGACCCCTTCGGGCCGGTCTCCGATCACCTTCGCTACGACGAGGGCCTCGATCTCGTCGTCGTCGTAGCCGACCTCACGCAGGATTTCGTCGTTGTGCTGCCCCAGCATGGGCGCAGCCCGATCGAGCCAATGGTCGACGCTCGCGAATCGGAAGGGTGCGCCCATCGTGGCCTGGCGGCCGACCATCGGGTGCGTGACTTCTTCGAAGAACCCGTGCGCCAGGAGCTGGGGATGCTCCGCCAACGTGCGGGGATCCACGACCCGGGCTGCGGGGATTCCGGCGCCGACGAGCGCGTCGATGCAGGCGTCGCGTTCGCGCGCCGCGAAGAAGCGGCGAAGTTCTGCATCGATGGTGTCCTCGTGGCGGCGGCGATCGGACAGCCCAGAACCGATGCCCTCAGCCCAGTCGGGATGGCCAAGCCAATCGACGAGCGCTTCCCACTGGGCTTTCGTGGCGATCGACACAGCGAGCCACTGGGGGCTCATCGCTACTTCGTGGCCCTTGCAGGCATACAGGCCCTGAGGCGCAGCCGTCGGGCTCCGGTTCCCCTGGCGCTGCATGAGATGCCCGTGGGCCGTGTACTCGATCACCTGCTCGGCCGTGATGTTCACTGCAGCCTCGAGCATCGAGCACTCGACGAAATGGCCGCGGCCGTCATGGTCGCGCTCCGCCAGCGCAACCAGCAGCGCAAAGGCCGCGTGCATGCCGGCAATCGGATCGCAGGGGCCACGTTGGATGCGCGGCTGATCATCGACGTGCCCGGTCATCCAGGAAAGACCGGCCATCTGCTCCATCGTGGCTGCGAAGCCGACGAATTCACGCCACGGGCCGTCGAGCCCGAAGGCTGGCATGCGCAGGTAGTGACAGCGCGGGTTCCACGCCTGCACCTTCTCCCAGGTGACCCCGAATCCGTCCATCACGCGCGGGCTGAAGTTCTCGACGAGCACGTCCGCGCCGCTGATCAGCGACTCGAAGACTTCCATGCCCTTCGGCTGGGAGAGATCGAGGGTCAGCCCGCGCTTGTTCGAGTTGGCGGACAGGAAGATGAAGCTGCACTCCCACCAATCGTCGTGCTGCGCCGCGAACGTGCCGCCGACGGAACGGCTGCCGTCGATCCGTTGGACGGATTCGATGTGGATGACATCGGCGCCGAGCATGGCGAGCATCTGGGTGGCGATCGGACCCGCCCACCAGGCTGTCGTGTCGATGACGCGCAGCCCTTCGAGCGGAAGCCGCTTCCCGCGCGGTCCAGGCTCCGACCGGCGTTCGCGATGCTCGATGCGTCCCTCGTGCTCGCCGAGGCCGGGCGACCTGCGCGGCGACGCGGGCTCGACACCGTCGATGCGGTACGGAGGACGAGGGCGGAGGAAGCCCCCGGCCGGGTCTTCACTGTAGACGCCCCGCGCACGTAGCTGCGCCTGGTCGAGGACCGTCCGTCCATTGCAGATGGGGGCAACGGGAATGCGCAGCATCTGGGCGATCTCGATGATCTCGTCGCTATCGTGCTCGCGCGTATAGGCGTGGACGATCTCCTCCCACTCGTCGAGCCGGGACAACCGCTGGATGAACTGGTCGAACTCGCCGGTTTCGCGTAGATCGGGTCGGTCGATCATCAGCAGGAAGTCGGAAATCTGCTGGGCCGAGTAGGTCGTGAATCCGACGAACCCGTCTCGTGTGGGCTCGATGGACGGCGTCTCGAAGTTGGGGAGCGAGCCGACGGCGGGTGGACGGCCGAGGATGCCCCACATCAGATCGAGGTAACAATTCGTCACCAGGGCGGTCGCTGCGTGCAATGAGAAGTCGATGTGCTCGCCGTGGCCGGTCTCGCGCAATCGTCGCACGGCCGACAGGGCGACAACGGCCGCGAAGCAGCCCCCCGTCCACGCCGACACGTCGCCACCCGCCTGGTAGGGCTCTGCGTTCGGGCGGGCCCGGGCGCCGATCGACCCGCCCTCGGCCTGAAGCGTGAAATCGGTGGCGGGCCGATTCGACATCGGGCCACTCAATCCGAAGGGCGTGATCGAAAGGACCACGAGGCCCGGATGGCGCGCGCAGAGGGCGCCGCGGTCGTAGGCCCCGGGTGCGAGGTCTTCGATCAAGAGATCCGCGCCGATTAGCAGGGCTTCGAGCGAATCCGAGGGAACATCGTCAATCGTACCGACGACGCTCCGCTTCGAGGCATTGAGGAAACGGAAGAGCCCGCCGTCCTCACCCCCGAGATCGGCATCCGAGGCCGTCCAGCCGCGCAGCGGATCACCGCCGGCGGGCTCCAGCTTGATCACGTCCGCACCGGCATCCACGAAGAGCTTGCTGCAGTAGGGGCCAGCGATTCCGGTCGAGTGTTCGACCACCCGGATGTCCTTCAGGCCACGCACGTCATGCCGCCGATGCTCCCGCCCTTCTGGTAGATCACGAAATCGTCGAAGCCGCCCTGGCGCCTCGACCCGTTCACCGAGCCGAGCGAAGACGATCAGATCGATTGAATCGGACAGCTGTCTGATGTATCGTACGCCTGTCCGAAACGGTGGGCAACTACTTGATTCAGCGGGTGAAGTCGCTCGGGGCCCGGTGACACCACGACATCCAGTGAAGGGAGAGCCCGCAACGTGTCCAAGGCGCCCGTCGAGCTGCTCCAGACCTACCGCCGCGACCAGATCCTGAAGGGCGCCCGCGAAGTCATCAGCGAGAACGGATTCGAGCGATCGTCGGTCGATCAAATCGCAAAACGTGCCGGCCTCAGCCGAAGCACTGTCTACGAATACTTCCCCTCGAAGGACGAGATCCTGAAGGGCTGCTTTGCGGCACGCCGCGAGGCGCTCGCCGAGGTGCTCGCCCGACGCATCGATCGGGCCTCGGGGCTCGAACGGCAGCTCGCCGCCTTCTTCGAGGTCTGCCTGTCGCGGGTCGATCAGAACCGCGAGTTCTTCCTGGCGATCGCCTTCCCGATCCCGTTGTACGAAGCCACGACAGAGGAGGGGCCCGGGGGCACCGAGTTTGCGATGGTGCTGAAGAACTTCAACGACGAGATCGACCGGATCCTCGCCGATGGATTCAGCCGGGGAGAGCTCGCGGGCCCGATCGATCCGGCGGATCGCAACAGCCTGGGGACGCTGATCGTCGGAGCGATGGCGGCCCGCGGTCGGCTCGAAGCCCCTCCGCCGGTCGAGGAATCGGCCGCCTCCTTCGCGAGCTTCGCGCTTCGCGGACTCGGCCTCGCAACCCACTGAATCCAGCACGAATCAAAACCCAGGGAACACGATGGCCAACGAAGAAGTGGATGAACTCCGAGAGCGACTCGAAAGGTACGTAGGCCAGCCGATGGGCCCGCCGGCCGAGGCCCCCGATGCCGTGAACCTGCCGATGATCCGGCATTGGGTCGATGCGCTGGACGATCGTAATCCCGTGTATCTCGACGAGGCCGCTGCCGCGAAGAGCCGTTTCGGGGGAATCGTTGCGCCCCCCGCCATGCTCCAGGCCTGGACCATGCCCCGCCCGAAGATCGAGGGCATTGCCGAGCGGGGCGGCGCTCCGGGCGAGATCAATTTCGACAATCCGCTGCCGGTCCTGGACGAAGCCGGCTACGTGGGCACCCTGGCCACGAACTCCGAGCTCGAGTTCATCCGATACCTGCGGCCCGGCGATCGGCTGCACATCAAGCTCGTGATCGAATCCATCTCGAATCGCAAGACCACGGGCCTCGGGAAGGGCTATTTCGTCACTTGGGTGACCACGTATCTGGACGCGAGCGACGAGATCGTCGGGCACCAGCTCTTCCGCATCCTCAAATTCGACCCCAGCACCATCGACCCCAGTAAGTTGGGAGGCGCGTCATGAGCGTCGGTTCCTCGAGCCTCGGAATCTCGGTGGGCGACGAGCTGCCCGCCTTCGCACTTCCCGTCACCTCGACCGTGATCGTCGCCGGCGCCATCGCCTCCCGCGACTTCATGCCTGCACACCACGATCCCGAGTTCGCGCGGGCCCAGGGTGCGCCGGACCTGTTCATGAACATCCTCACCACCAACGGCTACGTGGCGCGCTACATCACCGATTGGGCGGGGCCCGAGACGATGGTGCGCAGCATTCGCATCCGTCTGGGCGGGCCCGCCGTGCCGGGGCAGGCGCTGCACTTCACGGGCCAGGTGACGAACGTCGCGGAGGAAGGCGACGAGCACGTGGTCGAGGTTTCCGTTCGCGCAGCCAACGACCTGGGCGACCATGCGACGGGTACCGTCGTGCTCTCGCTGCCAATCGCATGACCCACCTCGTGGAGGGCCGCCAAGTCATGGAGAACCAGACATGAGCCAGCGCAAGGCGCATATCGTCGGTGTCGGAGAGACACCCTACGCGCGCTGGGGCAAGATCGGCGACGTCACCGAACACGCTCTCGCATGTCAGGCCATCCTGCGGGCCGTCGAGGATGCGGGGCTCGACATGGACGACGTCGATGGACTCGCTTCCTTTGCGGAGGATCGCAACGAAGCGACCTTCCTGGCGGCCGAACTCGGGCTTCCCGCGTTGCGCTTCGCCAACATGGTGTGGCTGCCGGGAGGGGGCGGAGGCTGTGCCGCCGTCGGCAATGCCGCGATGGCGGTGGAGACGGGCCAGGCCGAAGTCGTCGTGGTGTACCGCTCGCTCTGCCAGGGGCAGTTCTTCCGCTTCGGAAGCGGAGGCGTGGATGCATCGGCTGCGCCCGATCCGGCACCGCCGACCGTTCAGGCTGCCAACTCGCTGATGCTCGCTTCGGTGGGCTTCGTGATGCCCTATGGCCTGCTGATGGCCGCGGCCGCCTACGCACTTCCGACGCGGCGACACATGCATCTCTACGGCACGACGAGCGAGCAGCTCGGAATGCTGGCCGTGACGTTCCGGGAGCACGCCAGCCGCAACCCGCGAGCCGTGATGGGCGGACGGCCGCTCACCCTCGCCGATCACCAGGCGTCACCCATGATCGCCGACCCGCACCGGCTCTTCGATTGCTGCCTCGAGAGCGACGGCGCCTGCGCGGTGGTGGTCACAACCGAAGAACGCGCCCGGGATCTCGCGAAGCGGCCAGTCGAGATCCTCGCGAGCGAGCAAGGCGCGCCGCAAGGTTACGGCTTCGGTCCCTTCTCGAACGCCAACGTGGCCGACGAGATCTACGCCACCGGCGGCACGGAAGAGCTGGCAAATCGCCTCTGGGGCAAGGCCGGCGTCGGCCCCAGCGACATGGACGTGGCGCAGATCTACGACCACTTCACCGGTTGCGTCCTCATGCAGCTCGAGGACTACGGCTTCTGCAAGCGAGGGGAAGGTGGACCCTTCATCGAGAGCGGTGCACTTTCGTGGCACGGCGGCAGCCTGCCCACGAACACCCACGGTGGCAGCTTGTCGGAGGCCTACATCCACGGGCTCAACCACGTCGTCGAGGGCGTGCGGGCACTGCGCGGCGAATCGACCAGCCCGGTCGAGGGCGCAGAGACCTGCCTCGTCACCAGCGGCGCCTGCGTGCCATCGAGTGCGATCGTATTGGGGAGAAGATGAGCGAACGTTTCTTTCCCGACGGGATGCCCCAGCCGCTGGCCGACAGCACGACCCTCCCCTTCTGGGAGGCCGCCGCAGAACATCGGCTCGTGGTGCAACGCTGCACGCCATGCGGCCACACGCGCCTTCCGCCGGCCCCTGTCTGCCCCGCCTGTCGCTCCACCGAGTCCGACTGGCAAGAGGTACCGGGCCGCGGCGAGGTCTACACATACACCGCAGTACATCGCCCGATGGCCGCGGGACAGGACCTCCCGTTCCTGATCGCGGTGATCGCGCTCGAAGACGCAGGCGGCGTGCGGATCATCTCGAATCTGGTTGATGTGGATCCCGACGCGGTAGAGATCGGCATGCCGGTGGAGTTGGCCTGGGAAGACATGAGTCCGGATCTCGCGGTTCCGCGCTTCCGGCCTTGCGCGGGGACGTAGGCAACCGCCCGGTTCTCGCTCAGGTAGACAGCGGCTCGATCACCTCGCGGCGAAATCGCTCGAGAATCGGCCGCAGCTCCGCCAGATCGCCGGTCGGCGGGGAGATCGTCATCCGGTCGACGCCCGCGCGCTGATAGCCCTGGCGACTTCCGGTTCGAGCGTCCCCACGCAGG
>JAAETT010000687.1 GCA_024228115.1 bacterium | reverse complement strand
CTCCTAGTATGCAGTTTCAGATGGGGATTTTGAATTTGACATCGAAAAAGTTCTGCGACTTCATTCGATCAGGATATCGGGACACCGATTCTGGCGATTTCGGGATGTAAAATATTTTTCTCTCGGATTTTGATGAAAACCGGTCCTAGTATGCAGTTTCAGACGGGGATTTCGAATTTGACATCGAAAAAGTTCTGCGACTTCATCCGATCGGGATATCGGGACACCGATTCAGGCGATTTCAGGGTCAAAATTTCTTACCTTTCGGATTTAGACGAAAACCAGTCCTAGTATGCAGTTTCAGACGGGGATGTCGAATTTGACATCGAAACAGTTCTGCGACTTCATCTGATTGGGATATCGGGACACCGATTCGGGCGATTTTGGATTCAAAATTTCTTATGTCTCGAATTTGGACGAAAACCGGTCCTAGTATGTAGTTTCAGATGGGGATTTCGAATTTGACATCAAAAAAGTTCTGCGACTTCATCCGATCGGGATATCAGGACACCGATTTGGGCGATTTCGGGCTGGAAAATTTTTTCCTCTCGGATTTGGACGAAAACTGGCCCTAGTATGCAGTTTCAGACGGGGATTCCGAATTTGACATCGAAAAAGTTCTGCGACTTTATCCGATCGGGATATCGGGACACCGATTCCGGCGATTTCGGGATCTAAAATGTTTTTCTCTCGGATTTGGACAAAAATTGGTCCTAGT
>JAAETT010000686.1 GCA_024228115.1 bacterium | reverse complement strand
CTGTCTGAGAATTCTTGGGAAATCAGTTACGATTTTATGCCACATTTGCGACGAGATCTATTCATTGAACAGGTAAATGTGTTGATAGATGGCGGCATCGACGAGAGTAAGTGCTGTAAAGTAGGCTGTAATCATCAGGAAATCGCTGTGTGCCTCTGGCACGACGCGCAGAGCGCGGCGTGAAGGGAAACGGAATTCTAACCATATCGTCACAAAGATGGCAAAAGGTCGTATCGCATGTACAGAAAAATAAAGTGAATATTTCTATTATTTATAACACTACATTAATTTCTGTCTGAGAATTCTTGGGAAATCAGTTACGATTTTATGCCACATTTGCGACGAGATCTATTCATTGAACAGGTAAATGTGTTGATAGATGGCGGCATCGAGGAGAATAAGTGCTGTAAAGTAGGCTGTAATCATCAGGAAATCGCTGTGTGCCTCTGGCACGACGCGCAGAGCGCGGCGTGAAGGAAAACGGAATTCTAACCATATCGTCACAAAGATGGCAAAAGGTCGTATCGCATGTACAGAAAAATAAAGTGAATATTTCTATTATTTATAACACTGCATTAATTTCTGTCTGAGAATTCTTGGGAAATCAGTTACGATTTTATGCCACGTTTGCGACGAGATCTATTCATTGAACAGGTAAATGTGTTGATAGATGTCGTCATCGAGGAGAATAAGTGCTGTAAAGTAAGAGGGTAAGGCTT
>JAAETT010000685.1 GCA_024228115.1 bacterium | reverse complement strand
CAGTGGAAAGCGCCTGGCGCTTTCCACTGGGGCCCCGGGACTCGGCAGCGGAGAAGCCGGAATCAGAAGAGAAAGCGGACATTTCTACTTTGGAGAAAACCGGACATTTGTACTTTGGGCCGACAGAAGTCTGGAGGCTGAGGGGGGCAGGCTGGAGTTGGAATGGTCCGCTTCGAGCCGGATCCGGGTGGCCGTCCTAGCCTCGATCAATGACGATCCGTCGGAGCTTGCGCGTCAGTTTGTATCTCGCACTTGGGCTAGCGGTTGCCGTGGCGGGCTTGCTTGGAGCATTCGCTCTCGAGTTCTCGCCGAGCCGCGAAATCGTCTACCGCGAGCTGGGTGACGTACGCCTGGAGCTGCAGCTCTTCGAGCCTGCGGATTCCCATGCTGGTCTTCGCCCCGGAATCCTGTTCTTCTTCGGCGGCGGCTGGACTGGCGGTTCCAGCATCCAGTTCTACCCATGGGCCGATTACTTCGCTTCCCAGGGTTGGATTGGAATGACCGTCGACTACCGGGTGTATTCCCGGCATGGGACGAAAGCCAGGGACGCGTTGGAGGATGCGCGCGCCGCGTTCCGGTTCGTGGTTGAGAACGCCGAGCAGCTGGGATTGGATCCCTCTCGCGTCTTCTTGGCCGGCGGCTCTGCGGGCGGACATCTCGCAGCGGCTACCGCGATCACGCCGTGGTCGGAACGCGGCGGCCTCATCGATCCTGCCGGGTTGGTCCTCTTGAATCCCGCCCTCGACACCCGGGCCGTCGGCGAAGATCACTACCTGGCATCGGTCAAAGACCTTCTGTTCGGCGAGGACGGCGAAGCGATCTCACCGCTCCACCACGTTCGCCCCGGCCTCCCACCGACCCTCGTGGCCCACGGCACCGCCGACGGCATCGTGCCCTTCGCACATAGCCGCAATTTCTGCGAGCAGATGAACGCCGCTGGGAACACCTGTCGCCTACTCCCCTATGAGGACGCTCACCACGGGTTCTTCAACTGGGGATTCGGGCGCTTCGATGAGGTGATCGTGGAAGTCGCCGCGTTCCTTGCTCCGCTGCGGTGACCGAACCTCAACGATATCCCAGCGCTTCGAGCTGCTTCTCGAGTTCCGGATCGAGCTCCGGGGGCGCGCCGAGTTTCTGTGAGGGTCCCGAGCGAAACCCTTCCAGGACGGTCGTCATGGCACGCGCACGTTCGCGATGCCCAGGTCGTACTGGGCCACCAGATCGCGGACCAATCCGGGAGGCGCGGCTTCGTCCGTCGCGATCACGATCTCACCGAGCTTCGCCAACAGGTCGTCGGAGGACGAAGCCGGGGCGCGGAGCTCCCGCCCGTCGGACACGGGGGTGAGGTTGTAGGGAGCATGGGCGTCCATCAGATTGACGAACAGGAAGAACGGCTCCTGCCCGCCCCACCACGGGTCGAGCCAGCCAGCGACCTTCTCGATCAGCTCCGGGCCGCGCAATCCTTCGACTTCGTAGGTGTCGAAGCCCTGGGTCCAACCGAATTTCTCTGACAGGTAGCCGGTGTTCGTCACGAAGGCGCCCGTTCGGTAGCCGGCCTCCTGAAAGCTCTCGGCGAGGGTCTGATGTTCCTCGGCCAGGGCCGCCACCCGGCCACGCTCCGCATCGAGGGTGTGCGCACCGTGTTCGAAGGGGAAGAGGCCCGTGAAGATCGACGCGTGGCTGGGCACGGTCCACGGCGCCGTGGCGACCGCGTGTTCATACACATCCGCACGTGCCGCCAACGCTTCGAGCGAAGGCGTGGTCGGATGCGTGTATCCGTACAGCGAAAGGTGGTCCGCGCGAACCGTATCGAGCGTAACGACGACGACATTCGGCGGAGCTTCGTCCCCACCACCCCCGCAACCGACCAGGCCGAGAAAACCCGTCAGCAAGGCAGCGGCCAGAAGCCGCGCGTGGTCGTGGCCGAACGCCAACCTCGAAATGGAGCGCCCTAGGAGGCGCCCTCCCCGCTTCGCATCTTCAGTTCGTCGAGCCGTGCCTGGACATGTTCGGGAATGCTGCCCGCGGGCGGTTCGGCGGCCTCGAGCTTTTCGACCAGGACGAGTGCCTGATCCTCGTCACCCACCTCGAGCCAACAGCGCGCGGCGCTGGCCAGCGCCAGGATACGGGCCGGGAAGGTCGGGTTCTCACCGGCCTCGGCGTAGGCCGCAGCAGCTCCTGAAAAGTCGTCGTTCTGCTCGAGGCCACCCGCCAGGCGAAGAAGCGCCAGGCCACGGAGGGATGAAGAAGACGGCGCAGCATCGGCCGCCTCACGCCAGGTCGCCAGGGCGGCGTCGAGTTCGCCGCTCTCCGCCTGGAGGACGCCGGCCTGGATTCGGGCTCCCACTGCGGCGAGGGTGCCTTCGTGGTCGTCGGCGCTGGCCAGAAGCTTTGCGGCGTATTCCGACCGCGCCCGCTGGCCGATCTCCGGATTGGCCGGTTCCTCCACCTCGAGTGCCCCGGGCTTCGCGCCCATGGCCGACAGATAGTCGGAATAGATCGCTGCGATCTCTTCGGAGCCCTTTTGCTCGGATCGCAGCGAGAGGGTCTGGCTGAGGCCGATTACCCCGGCCAGCGCCAGGATGGATCCAAGCACGCCCAGCACGATGCGCGGGTTCGCACCGACCCACGTGGCGAGCCGATCGAAGAGACCCTCGATTTCCTCGAGCGTCTCGGTTGCTTGTTGGGATTCAGAACGCTTGGCCACGGGATCCTCCGGATTGGGCCTGAGTGGCGCCGCAGTGTATCGGGTGAACGCGCCCGCCTCTAGGCATGCCGGTTCTCCCGGTTTCGTCCCCGCAAACGCAGCCGCACCGGCACACCGGCCAGATCGAATCGCTCGCGCAACTGATTGATCAGGAAGCGCCTGTAGGAAGGCAGGATGGCCTTTGGATCGGTGCAGAAGAGCATCAACGTCGGGGGCCGGGTCGCGACCTGGGTCGCGTAGAAGAACTTGATCGGACGCCGGCTGGTGCCGCGCTGGGCCATCGACGGCTCGTGCTTCGCGACACAATCCTGCAGCCAGCGGTTGAGATCCGCCGTGGCAATCTCGGTAGAGGCCGCCTTCCCGAGACGCACGATCAGCCGGGGCAAACGCCGGAGACCCTTCCCGCTCTTGGCCGAAAGACGAGTGATCGGAACGTCTCGGAGCGGTGCCAGACGCCGCGACAGCTCGTCCTCGACGCGCCGCCGCGCGTCCTCGTTGTCATCGCCTTCGACCAGATCCCATTTGTTGACGATCAGCGCCGCCGTGGTGCCACGCTCTCGCACGAGGGACAACACGCGGAAGTCCTGATCCGTGAATCCTTCTTCTGCGTCCACCAACACCAGGGCCACGTCGGCACGCTCGATGGCCCGCAGGCTCATCAGCGCACTACCGCGCTCGACATGCTCCTTGCGCCGCGCCGCCCGACGGATGCCGGCGGTATCGACGAAGGTCATGGCGCCAGCCTCGGTTTCCACGCGGATATCGATGGCATCGCGGGTCGTACCGGGAACCTCGGAAACGACGACCCGCTCCTCGCCGAGCAATCGATTGAGCAACGAACTCTTGCCGACGTTCGGGCGCCCGACCAACGCGACCTGCAACCCCGTCGGCTGGCTGAGCGGGGCGTCTCCTTGCTCGGGAAGCAAGGCCACCAGCTCTTCCAGTGCATCCCAGGCCCCTGTGCCGTGTTCTGCGGAGACGGGGCGCACCGGATCGAGACCCAGTGCATGGAATTCGGCCAGGCGGGGTGCATGACTGGGAGCGTCGATCTTGTTGACGGCCACCATCAGAGGGCGCGCCGTGCGGCGCAGCACCCGGGCCAGCTCTTCTTCCTGAGGAAGAAGCCCAGACTGGCCGTCCACGACCCACAGGATGGCGTCCGCACCCTCCACGGCCGCCTGGGCCTGCCCCTGGACCGCCGTTTCGATGGGGCTCGCAGGGTCCGCATCCAGGCCGGCCGTATCGACCAGCAGTACCCTGCGGGGACCCACCTCGACTTCCTCAGCGATCCGATCCCGCGTGATTCCGGGGGTATCTTCCACCAGCACGCGCTTGTGGCCCGCGTAGCGGTTGAAGAGCGTGGACTTTCCCACGTTCGGGCGGCCCACAATGGCCACGATCGGGAGCTGCTGAGACAAGGGGGCAACCTACCTTCGGGTCTGGCGCCCGCAACTTGGCCCCCGGGGCGCACCCTGGGGAGGCCTCAAACCAGCCTGACAGGGGGCCTGGCCGAGGCCGCAACTTGGAAGGCAACCACCCGGGAGACGAAGACGTTTCTTGACAAGGGCAAGGCTACGCCCGTAGGCTCCCGGCGGAGTAACAAGGGTTACAATCCTGAGGACGCGTCGGCCGGAGGGGCCTACCTTCGGGTGGGGCCGGAACGGCAGTTCGATGGAAAGACAAGCGCGCAGGGATGCGCATTCTGGGGGTACGCTGTGAAATTCTCTTCCTGGACCCGACGGTTGGCGATGCTCGCGCTCGCCGCCACTTTCGTCTTCGGCGCAGCGGGCAAGGCTTCGGCCGATCCCTACATCTTGAAGCGCTCGATCGAGAACCTGAGCCAATGGCCCCTGGATCTCGCCCTGTCTCCGATCGTTGCCGGACAGACGGTCTACAACAACCTGAACACCATCGGCGATTCGCCCGGCGTTCGGATCGCCTATCCGCTTCCGGGCTACGTCTGGAACACCTTCGTGCAGGGTGCCACCAGTGTCCTACGGGGCGTGACCGGGGTGATCGAGTTGGTGCCCGGAATGGTGCTCTTCTTCTCCGACGCAGAGCTGGATCCGATCTTCGACGTGGTCGAGGATCAGGACGCGATCGTCGATTACGAGACCGATTTCTTCTGGCTCAAGTTCGGAGTGACCTACACCAGCGGCTGAGCCCGCAGGTGAGAGTTCGAAACCACGGGACGACCCTCCGTAAAGGGTCGTCCCGTTTTCGTTCGCGGCCGGTTCAGACCTCCGCGTCGGATTCGAACCACTCCTCGACGCTTCGTGTGATCTCGTCCTGGTTGTCCGGATGAAACCCGCGCACGCCCGCCACGCCACGCAGCCAGGTGCGTTGGCGCCGCGCGAACTGACGCGTGTCGTGCTTCATGGAGTCGAGCACGTTCGCGAGGATTTCGCGGCCTTCGATCACGGGTTGCATGTGCCGATATCCGATGGCCCGCATCGATGGAAGTTCCCCGCCGTAACCCCGCTCTCGAAGGTCTCGGGCTTCCTGCAAGAGCCCCCCTTCCAGCATCGCTTCGCAACGCCGGTCGATCCTGGCGATCAGCTCTTCACGCCCAGGGTCGATCGCCAGATGGAGGGCCCGTTCACGAGGCTCGCCTTCCAGGCCGCGCTGCTCCGACGCGGGCCGCCCGGTGCTCTCGAAGACCTCGATGGCCCGGATCAACCGTATCCGATCGTTGGGGTGGAGGCGCTTCGCGCTCGCCGCATCCACTTTGGCCAGGCGCCCGTGGAGAGCGCTGACATCGCCGGCGGCCCGGCGCTCTTCGTCGAAGGCTTCGAGTTCCCTGCGCAGGTCCGGGTTTCGCGGTACAGCGGCGGATAGGCCCTCCAGGAAGGCTCGCACGTAGAGGCCGGTTCCACCGACCAGGAAGATCCGCTTCCCCCGCGCGCGAATGCGCGAAGCCGCAGCCCGCGCGTCCGCCTCGAAACGCGCCGCGTGGTACTGGATGTCGGGCGTCACCACGTCGATGACATGGTGAGGCACCCGCGCACGCTCTTCGGCGCTCGGCTTGGCGGTGCCCACATCCATGAACCGATAGACCTGTTGTGAATCGGCATTGATGATCTCGCCGCCGAAGCGCTCGGCCAATTCGATGGCCAGCGCGGTCTTGCCAGCTGCCGTGGGGCCGGCCACGACGACGACGTCGGGCTTCGAAGGCAGGCTCTCGGTGGGGGGATCCGTCGACACGGCCCAGACGGTAGGCACCTGCCGGCCCGGCGGCGACTGGTGCCCGACGAAGCCTCGCCCCGGTCCCCCGCGGAGCTTTGGTTGCGCCGCTCTACGGAGCGCGCGTTTATCGACGCCCGAAGCGCCGCTCGATCTCGGCGACCGACAGCGGTGTGGCGACCGGCCGGCCATGGGGACACGTGGGTGCCCAGGGGATCGAGTCGAGCGCATCGAGCAGCGCCCGCTGCTCGCCCTGAGGCAGCACATCGCCGGCCCGCCGAGCGGAATGACAAGCGAGCGTGGCGAAGAGCTTGTCGGCCGCATCGAGCACGCGGGTGCCGGGCTCGAGGGCCGCGCCCATCCTGTCGGCTTCGCGCAGTTCCTCGGCCAGTCCGCGGAGTAGACCCAGCGGGTCGCGCTCGGCCAGCAAGGCCGGCACCGCGCGTACGACAACGGCACTCTCGCCGAAAGGCTCGACCTCGAAACCGAGGGCCAGGGTGAGTTCGGCGTGGGCGCCGATCACGCCCGCACTTCCAGCCTCCATCTCCACGGTGAGTGGCGTGAGAAGCATCTGGCGCTCCACACCGTCCTCCAGCCAGGCGGCCCTCAAGCGCTCGTAGAGCACCCGTTCGTGGGCCGCATGTTGGTCGATCAGTAGCAGCCCTTCCTTGTCCTCAGCGATCAAGTAGGTGCCAAGAAGCTGGCCCAGCAGGCGCAGATCCGTGAAACGCAGCGGGCGCCGGGCCGGATCCGGCGTTCCCTCTTCGTCCGTCTGAAGCCCGAGCGCTTCCGAAGATGGCCGCGCAAAGAGCCAATCGCTCCGGCCTGCTGGCTCGCTGATGGGGCTGGGCCCGGCTTGCGGATCCGACCAACGATGCTCGGTACGGCCCTCCCCGACCGCTTCGGGCGCAACGGAGGGCACCGCCTCACCGGAGAGCCAGCTTCGCCCCTCGATCGCATCCCGTACCGTCCGACGGATGAGCTGATGGATCGCCTGGGGATCGTTGAAGCGCACCTCCCATTTGGCGGGATGGACATTCACGTCGACCTGGTCCGGGGCTACTGCCAGGAAAAGGATTGCGGTGGGAAAGCGTCCGCGCGGCAGGATATCCCGGTAGACATGGAGCAGCGCGTGACGCAGCAGGCGATCGCGCACCGGCCTCCCGTTGACGAACAAGTAGATGCCAGCGCCCGTCGCCCGGTGATGCTCCGGCCCTGAAACCAGCGCCCGGAGAGCGAGATCCCCATGGTCGCGTTCCACCGCCACCAGGCCGGCCGCGACCTCCTCCGAGAGCACGGCCGCCACTCGATCGAGGGCATCGTCGCAAGCGGGCCATGCGAAGGCGGGTCGATCGTCCCGGTGGACGTCGAAGTGGATGTGCGGAAGCGCCAATGCCGCGCGGGTCAGCCAATCGCTGATGTGCCCCCATTCGGTGCTCGCACGCTTCAGGAACTTGCGCCGCGCGGGAACTCCCTCGAAGAGATCAGCCACCTCGATGCGGGTGCCCTCGGGGCCTCCTGCCGCGTGGGCGTCCTGCAGGACTCCCCGCTCGACTCGAATCTCGAAGCCCTCTTCGGCACCTCGCGCTCGGGTGCGGATCCGGAAACGGGAGACGGAAGCGATCGCCGGCACCGCCTCCCCGCGAAAGCCGAAGCTGCGAATGCCCTGGAGATCCCCGAGTTCACGGAGCTTGCTCGTGGCGTGGCGCTCCAGGGCCAGGCGAGCATCGTCGGGCGTCATGCCGTAGCCGTCGTCGGTCACGGCAATCAGCCGGGCACCCCCGTCCCGGATCTCCACCCGGATGCGACGGGCCCCCGCGTCCACGGCATTTTCGACCAGCTCCTTCACCACGGAGGCCGGTCGCTCGACGACCTCGCCGGCGGCGATCTGATCGACGAGGGCGTCGGGCAGGCGCTGGACGGACCCCGGCCCGGCCGGCGCCGATCCGCCAGAAATGCGATCAGAATGCGAGCCAAATGCGTTAGGCTGCGCTTTGGAGGGCTTTTGGGGCCCCTGAGACACACTCGTCCCCCCGGAAAACGAGTGTGCCTGGGGGTTCCTCACCCGTCAACTCGCAAATTGGTTGACAATCCTCTCGTTTTTCCAATAGTTTTGCTGTTTGAGGCAGGGGGGTGGCGATATGACGAGCATGACCCGCATCCATGGAGTGGAAGCGGACCACGCAGTGACGGGCAGCGAGGAACAAGTGATGCAGTCCGAGGCGGCCGGGCGCCGCCGGGAAGACAGGATCGTCGGCTCGAGCGAAGCCACGCGACGCTTGATCGCGCAGGCCACCGCCGCCGCGCGAAGTGACTTGCCCGTGTGGCTGATTGGGCCGGCTGGATCCGACAAGGATCTCGTTGCCCGAGCAATCCACAGCTGGGGCGCGCGCTCCTCCAGGGAACTCGAGGTGCTCGTCTGCAGTGCCGTTCCCGATGCGCTTCAAGGGCGTGAGCTCTTCGGCTGCGCGGCCGGCGTCTACCCCGCTGTGCCCGGCGAGTATGCCGGTGCCCTGGAACGCGCAACCGGAAGCAGCCTGCTTCTCTTCGATGTCGAAGCCCTTCGCGAGGAAGTGCTGAAGACCCTGTTGCGTTCGCTTCAAACCCGGAGTTTCCGCCGAGAAGGCGACAACGCCGATCGAACCCTCACCGCACGGGTGATCACCGCGGGCGACGGCCGGGCCGCGCTTCCGAGTGGAGATGCCGGAGGCCATGAGATTCGCATCCCCGCGCTGGCCGACAGACGCGAGGACATCCTGCCTCTGGCAGCCCACTACCTGCGGGCGTTCTCCGAAGAGGCCGGGGTACCGACCGTAGGATTCACGGCGGATGCCCGGGCGTGCCTCGAGACCGAGAACTTCCCCGGCGACATCGCCGAGCTTCGCGAAAGGGTGCGCCAAGCCATCGCTCTCTCCTCGGGAGGTGCCCTCTCGGCGGAGGCGTTGATGCTTGCCAAGGACGCGGAAGAAGTGCCGTCCTTCAAGGACGCCAAGCGTGCCTTCGAGACACGCTATGTCGTGGGCCTGCTGCGCCGCTGCCGAGGCAACATCAGCCGAGCGGCTCGTCTGGCCAAGAAGGACCGCAAGGATTTCTACGACGTCATCCGTCGCACCGGGGTCGATCCCCAGGAGTTCCGCCCCTAGAGCGGGAGAGCGGGCTGCTAGATCGTCCAGCGCTCCGGGGTTTCGGCTTCTACGGCTGCGCGTTCCTGCTCGTAGCCTTCGCGCCCGAGCAAGGCGAAGGCTGCCACCTTGCCCGCCTCGACCCCCGGCTGGTCGTAGGCGTTCACTCCGTACAACTCAGCCTGGTAGGCCGTCTGGGCCTCGAGAGCGACGAGCAGCTGGCCAAGGGCGGAGGCGTTGATCTCCGGAAGCTCCCAGCACAGCGACGGCCGCCCCACGCGCGCCAATGCCACCGCAGTGCCCTGGTGCTCGGCACGCAGCAGCCGGCCCAGTTCCACTCCCTCGAGGTAGCCGGCCGGGCCCTCGCCGGGGATGGTCACACTACGCCGATCACGCTGCGTCGTGACGAAGCTGACGAGTTTGTCCGCCGGACCCTCGACGAAGAGTTGAACCTGGGAATGCTGATCCGTCGTGCCGCGGGCCGGTAGGGGGGTCGGGCCGACGCCTCTACGACCCTTGCGCTTGCCCAGACTCTCGCCGCTCAGCTGGACGAACCAACGTGCCAGGGGCTCGAGGGCGTCGGCGTAGGGCATCATCACCTGGATCGGCTTGGCCTTGCGCTCCGCCATCAGGAAAGCGACGACACCCGCAACCGCCGCCGGATTTTCCGCCAGGGGTCGCTTGGCGAGCCGGCCTGCCATGCGGCGTCCGCCTGCGACCAACGCCGTCACATCTACGCCCGCCAGTGCCGGCGTGAAGAGCCCACTGCTGGTGAGGCCAGAGAATCGTCCGCCCACGTCCTCGGGGAACGGCAGGATCGTCATGCCCTCCTCCCGCGCGATCTTCCCCAGCGCACCCTGCCCGGTGGTCGCCACGCATTGGCGGGCCCAGCGACTCCCCACGCGCTTTTCCAGAGCCGCACGGACGATCTGAAATCCGGCGGCCGTCTCGACCGTGCCACCGGATTTCGAAACCACGTGCACGAGCGCCGTCTTCAGATCGACCCATTCGAGGAGCGCACCCAGGCTCTCCGGATCCACGTTGTCGATGAAGTGGATTCGCGGCCCGCCTCGTCGAGAGCGTGGCAGCAGGTTGTGCTGGGGATGGGCCAGCGCGCGCCAGATCGCTTCGGCTCCGAGTGAAGAGCCACCGATCCCGATGTGGATGACGTCCTCGAAACCGCGGCGCCGCTGCCGGGCCGCCTCATCGACCAGGCTCTTCAGCAAGGCTCTCCGGCTGAGCACCCGCAAGAAACCGGATGCTGCATCCTGGCCGAGAAGGTCCGGTACGACCTTCGCCAGACGCGGCAAGGTGCGTGCAATCTCTGCACGCGTCACGCCGTGGGAGCGCTCCAGGGGCGGCGCGACGGCGCCTCCGACCTCGAGCCGAATATCCTGTCGGGCCGCGCTCGTCACCGCTCTATACCTCATGTAGGGTCCCGCCATGCTGCGGGTGGGCATCGTCCAGATGCGTTCCACGGACGACCTGGCGGCCAACCTCGCTGCCGCCGAAGCACAGGTGGACGAGGCGGCACGCGCCGGTGCGTCGTGGATCGCGTTGCCGGAGAACTTCGCGTATCTGCGCCGAGAAGGCACTCCGTTTCCGTGCGCCCAGGGCCTCGACGGTGAGATCCTCGCCACTGCCGCAAGCTGGGCCAAGAGACACGATGTCTGGTTGCTGGCCGGAACGTTCCCCGAAGCGGCTTCCGACGGGCGGGTCTACAACACCAGTGTGTTGATCTCCCCAGGGGGGGCTCAGGCCGCCGTCTACCGGAAGATCCACCTCTTCGACGTCGATCTCCGGGAACAGGGCGGCGACCCGTACCAGGAATCTGCCACGATCGCGCCGGGTAGCGAGCCCGTGTTGGCCGCTACGCCCTTCGGGCGAGTCGGCCTCTCGGTCTGCTACGACCTGCGCTTTCCCGAGCTCTACCGCGGCTACGCCCGAGAAGGCGCCCGCTTTCTCAGCGTGCCGTCCGCGTTCGCGCGGGAGACCGGAAAGGACCACTGGGAGGTCCTGCTCCGCGCCCGGGCGATCGAGAACCAGTGTTTCGTGCTGGCACCCGCCCAATGGGGCGCCCACGGGCCGGATCGCTCGAGTTATGGCCGGGCGATGATCATCGACCCCTGGGGCCTCGTGTTGGCCCAGGCGCCGGATCGCCCCTGCGTGCTGATCGCGGATTGCGATCTCGACAGCCAGGATCGGATGCGGGCCGCCCTGCCCTGTCAGAGCCATCGGCGCCTCTTCTAAAGCCGGCCCGGGGAGGTTCCGATACTGCCTTGGGCCCCAATGGGCCAGGGGGAAGTGTGTCTTCGAGGCCCCAAGCACGGCTCGAGATCCTGAACGGCGGGTTCGAGGGAATGACCTACGAACTCACCGCCGAGGAGACGTTGATCGGTCGCAATCCGTCGACCGATATCACGTTGCTCGATGAGGGAATCAGCCGCGAGCATGCCATCGTCCTGTTCGATGAGGCGACGAGCGAGTTCTCGATCGAGGACCTGCAATCCACCAACGGCACCCGCCTCAACGGCAAGGGCGTCCGGTCTTCTGCCCTTTCCGACGGAGACGAGGTGGCCATCGGCCACACGATCTTCCGCTTCGATCTGGGTGCGCCGCGCGATTCGCGTTAGCTCCACCCCGGCTCGAAGGGTATAACCCTAACTCTGGAACGGAGGAAGCCGATGATCTCCCGCCACACCACCTTTCGATCTTCGGCCCTTGCGGCCGCCGTAGCAGCGCTGTTGGCCCTCGGCCTTTCGGCCTGCACATCGACCGCGGGCCCGCCGCCGAGTGCCGAAGCAGGCCGGCCCTACCGGATCGGCCCCCCGGACCAGCTCGTCATCACGGTCCTGCCGGCACCCGAAATCCAGCGTGAGGTGACGGTGCGTCCAGACGGCATGATCTCCATCGATCTCGTCGGCGACATCCCGGCGGCCGGCCGCACCCCGGACGAGGTCGCCAACGATATCGAGGGGCGTATCGGCCGCTTCAAACGCGATGCGGTCGTCACGGTCGCGCTCACCCAATCCCTGAGCACCGAGATCACCGTGCTGGGTGAAGTCGGGCGCCCGTCCACCTTTCCGCTGAACCGCGAAACCCGCCTCGTCGAAGCCATCGGCATGGTGGGCGGACCGCGGCCCTACGCTGCCAAGGACAAGATCCGCATCGTCCGCTTCGTCGACGGCCAGACCAAGATCTACCTCACCGATCTCAGCGCCATCGAAAAGGGCGATCTCTCGACCAACTTTCTCCTCCAGGGCGGCGACGTGGTCGTCGTCCCGCCGACCCGCTTGGCTCGCGTCGGCTACGCTATCCAAAGCGTCTTGTTCCCGATCCAGAAGATCTTCGGATTCGGTGGGGACATGACGAGGGTGATGATTTCGGGTGGGACGCTCTAGAACGACCGCGGAGTTCCTGGGCTGGGCGTAGACCACCCCGGTTCGAGTCGAACGGCTTCGTAGGGCCCGGCTCGAACGCGTCCGAAGGATTGCATGTGCGGTCAAGGGCCGACCCTTCTCGGCTGGAACGTTGAGAGGCGATGCCGCTCGCCGCTGAGCGCCGATCCATCGGCCCGCGATTCGCATCGCACTCCACAAGCCCGATACACTGACAGCTCCCGATGGGAGGCGTTCCATTTGATCCGACAGGAGCATCGCTCATGAAGGCACTCAAGATCGGTTTGGCTTCGATCCTGGCATTGTTGTTGGCGCTTGTGCTGATCGCACCCGTCGGGCCCATGCCGGGGCTCTTCATCGGCGGCACCCAGGCGCAAGCGCCAGCCCGATGGGGCGACACTTCGAAGGTGCATGAAATCACGTTGAAGGTGCCCGGCACGCTACCTCGCGTAGTCACGATCTGGGTCATCGAATACAACGAGGCGCTGCACGTCGTCGGAAGCAAAGACAGCCGATGGGTGACGATGATCGGCGCAGGGTCGCCAGTAGAAATGCGGCTGGGCGATTCAACCTATGCATTGAACGCCTCGGGGGTGACCGAAGGCTGGCAACCGATCCTGGAGGCATACGTCGCAAAGTACGAAGTGGACTATCCTGACATCATCGCGGGCTTCCCGTCCCTCGAGGAAGCGGAAGGACTCGTCGCTGTCTTTCGGTTGGATCGCACCTAGCCAAAATCCAACGGATCCACCCCATAGCGCACCCACCTCACTCGTACCCAGGGAGAGACGACGATGACATCGCTGTACAACGGCGAGTGTTTCTGCGGTGCCGTCAGAATCGAAGTATCGGGCGAGCCGGTATCGATGGCGTATTGCCATTGCGATTCGTGCCGCTCGTGGTCGGGTAGTCCCGTGCACGCATCCACCATGTGGACGATCGATTCGGTCAAGGTCGTTGCTGGCGCAGAGCACCTTCGGACCTTTCAGAAGACCCCCGAGAGCATCAGCCACCGCCAATACTGCGGGCACTGCGGTGTTGGCGATCACGAGAAACCGTAGAAATCTGATCATCTAGCCGTGGTCGCGCGCGAGTGCTGGTTTCTCGTCAGAACGGCGAATCGGTGTCGGTCGGATCGGTGTCGAGTTCGCGATCGAGAGCCGCGAGGTAGTGT
>JAAETT010000684.1 GCA_024228115.1 bacterium | reverse complement strand
TCAAGTCAATCCGATACCGCTTCTTCGACATACGGGCCCCATGAATCGGCCCGCGACACGGCGAGAACCGATTGGCTGCGGGGGACGCAGTGCTTAGCATGACAACACTTCCGCCTTTGGTCGATACAAGGGACTAGCTGCAGTCGATCAGTATCTTGAGGACGCCGGGATCGCCTGCTCGCGAGAGTGCCTGGGTCGCGCGGGCGAGCGGAAAAGTCTCCGCCACGAGGGGAGCGACGCTGACGCTGCCCAGACTCAATGCGTCGAGGGCCGGTGCGAACGGGCCGCAACGAGAGCCGATGACCTGGATCTCGTTGATGACGAGGGGTGCCAGATCGAGCTGAAGCCGCTCGGCCACGGTGCTCTTCAGCACAAGGCTGCCTCGGGGTTGCGTGGCGGCGATGGCCTGTTCGAAGCCGAGGGGGCTGCCAGTCGCTTCGACGACCAGGTCGGCATTCGCGGACGCCGGGTCGAAGGCCTCCGCCCGGCAGGTTTCTACGCCGCGGCCTTCGAGGCAAGCGAGCTTCTCCGGGTGTCGCCCTACCGCGGTTACCCGCGCGCCCGTTCCCGCGATGACCTGGGCGACGAGCAGGCCCAGCTTTCCGTCTCCGAGGACGATGCAGTTCATGCCCGGGTTCACCTCGAGTTGCTCCAGGATCTCGAATGCCGCTGCAAGCGGTTCGGTGAAGACGGCAGCTTCGTCGGGGACGGCGGCGGGAACCCGGTGCAGGTTCGAGACAGGCACCGCGACATGACTGGCGAACGCGCCATCCGCCTCGAGGATTCCCATTACGCGACGGGTTGCGCAGTGCCGGCCGAGGCCCATGCGACAGCGATGGCAAGCCCCGCACGAGAAGTTGATTTCTCCGACCACTCGTTCGCCGCACCAATCGGAAGGCCCCGTTTCCACGACGCCTACGAACTCGTGGCCGAGGATGCCCTGGAAACCCATGTAGCCCCGGGCGATCTCGAGATCGGTGTTGCACACACCGGCGAGGTTCACTCGCACGAGCGCCATTCCATCACCTGCCTCAGGTTCCTGGCGCTCCTCCAGCGTCGCACGACGTCCGTCGAAATAGAGGGCCTTCACACCGCAGACGATATCACCTGCTCAAGCAAACAAGTCAACGGGCGGGGACGGGGTTTACAATTGACTTATTGAAAAGGGGCAAAGCCCCTTTTCAATAAGTCAATTGTAAACCCCGTCCCCGCCCGTTGACTTGTTTGCGTCTGGTGGTTCAAGCGAGAGGATCCGACTCGCCGCTCAACAGGCTCTCCAGCACGCCGCGGTGCGGGATGGTGCTATCCGGATCGTCGCTGGTTTCGGCTTGACCGAAGTGCACCATGCGACGATGGATGCGCGACATCACGATGGCGTGGCGCAGGGCCGCGTAGGTGAAGTGCCAGACGAGATTGCGTGGCGTCCGGCTGGAGGCGCGCTCGTAGGTGGCTGCGACGTCGGTCAGGCGAAGGAAATCGGGCATGCCTGGCTGTCCTGCCATATCGGCGATGTTCTGGAAGAAGGCGTGCATGAAGCACAACCAGCCGAGGTCCATCTCGCGCGGGCCGAGGCCGGCCATCTCCCAATCCAGGAGCGCGACGGGTTGGAAGCCCGCATACAAGACGTTTCCGATACGCGAGTCGCCCCAGCTGATGACGGTCTCGCCTTCGTCGTCGGGCCAGTTGGCATCCAGCCATTCGAAGGTCTGCTCGATGATCGGTTGGCGAACGCCATCGGCGATGACCCAATCATAGTAGTCGCGTTGATTTCGTACGTGGCGCCTCAAGGGCGTGTCCCCTGCGACATCGAACTCGAGGAAGCCAGCGTCGGCCTTGACCGGGTCGATTGCATGAAGCGCGGCAATCGCCTCGACCGTGCCGGTCATCAACTGGTTGCGATCATCCCCGTTCGCTTCCAACAGCCAGCCCGCAAAGAGGTAGGGCGGAATATCCGGGGGCACCCGACCGTCGACGCGATCCATCACGAAGAAGGGAGCCCCCAGCGCAGCCGGATCCTTTTCGAGCCAGCGCACGGCAGGAACCGGAACACCGCTTTGCTCGGTGATCAGGGCCAGCAACCGGAACTGACTCTCGAGGTCGTAGGTGGGAAAGACCGGAACGTCACGGAGATCCGGTGCGAGCCGCCCGACGAGGTGCGACGTTCGTCTCTCGCCGGCTTCGCTCCAGGTCGAGTCGAAGAGCAGCGTCTCGCTCGACATTCCGGTGCCCGAGGGCGCGGAGAGTTCTGAGATCGTCGGCTCGGCCCCTTCAGGAAGCTGTTCCGCGAGCCATCGCTCCAGCCGCTGGCGCGTTTCTTCCCGGTCCAGCGTCGAACGTTCGACTTCCGAAAAATCCGGTTCGCTCATCTTTGCTCAACCGCCTCCCATGGCCTGCAGAACGTTTGCCCTGGCTCCGAGGGTATGACCAATGCCGGAGAGCATGCCAAAGCTCCGGCCGACCAGGACGAAATCGCCGGGGATTGCCACGAGCGGATCTTCGCGAACCGCGTCGAAACCCCCGTGGCAACGGATGCCCCCGGCGATCAGCGGTTCGTAATAGCTCCTGCTTCCGAGAGGTTCTTGCTGGGAATAGTTGAGAGAAGGCTCGGCATCGCTCGGCATGGCGGATCTCCCTGGGCGGCGCAGCAGCCGAAGCGTAGCGCGGAGCTTTACTCGTTCCCCAGAACGGAGCTTCACTCCTCACCCAGGAAGTAGTTGAACATCTCCGTGTCCTCGCCGTGGAGGATCTCGCAGGCGTGGGCAGGTGTGTCCACGAAGTAGAGCTGCTGCCGCATGACCGGGTCCCCGCCGAGTGTGCGAGCGAGGGCTGCCAGTACCTCGAGGTGGCGATCGCGTTCCCCGGCTGGCGTTGCTAGCAAGACGACGCAGTGCACCAGGCGGTTGTCCGGAGTGGGGAAGGGCAGCCCCTCGGCGGAGAGGCCCATGACGCCGAGCATGCCGAAGCCTTCCGGAAGCTCGCCGTGGGGTACGGCCAGGCCTTCGCCGAGACACGTCGAGACGAGGGCTTCGCGTTCGAGGACCGAGCTTCGCAGTTCCTCCCGATCGACCCCGGTCAAGTGGTGAGAGGAGATCAGTAGATCGACCATCTGGCCGATGGCGTCTTCCATCGAGTCGGCGTGCAGGCCCGTCACGATGTTCTCCTCCTGGAGGAAATCGACCAGGCGTGCGCGATCCTTGCCGATCTCGCCCGAGCGGCGCAAGGCAATGCGCGTCGTGATCGGCCCGATGATCTCGTTGATGGTGACGGCCGTGAGGACGACCGCTGTGAAGAGCTCAGAAGTGGCAGCAAAGGCCGAGTCGTTCTGGATCAGGATCACCAGGCCGACTGCGACGCCGGCCTGGGGAAGCAGCGCCATGCCCAGATTGTTCCGCACGCGCTCCGTGGCGCCGGCCAGCGCCATCGCTGCGCTGGCTGAGAGGAGCTTGCCCGCCGACCGCGCGACCACGAAGACGAACGCAACCAGCCCTCCGGCGGCAGCATGATCCAGTGAGAGATGCATGCCCGCCAACGTGAAGAAGACACATAGGATCACGGGCTCGAAGTCGGCAAACACCGAATCCACCAGACGATCGCGAGAAGGGTTCAAGTTGGTCTGCACCACGCCGAGCGCCAGGCAGGCGGCAAGCGGGGAAACGCTCGCGTAGGAAGCCAGGCCAAACGTCAACAGCAGGGTGACGACCGAAAGCGTGGTAATCCGCTCCGAGCGCAACACGCGGAGGGTGAGGACGTGGTGGAGCATCGCCATGCCCGCGCCGATCAAGATGGCCTGACCGATCTGCGAGAGGCTCGCTGCCACGATCTCCATCGCCGGAACGGCGAGCAACTCACCCTCGCCGCCCATCGTTCGTCCTGCGGCTCGTGCGACTTCGAACAAGAAGATGCAGGACATGTTGTTGATCGCGACCGCCGCGACCAGCGTTTTCACGAACACGCCCTTCGATCGGGTCTCCCGGACCAGGGCGATGACCGTGGCCGGGGCCGTGGAGACCGCCAGGGTGGCCAGCAGGATGGCTACCAGGCTGGTGGCCTCGGTGAGGCCGAGGATCAGGCCGGCCACGACCAGTGGTGTGATGATGGCCTCGGCCAGGAGCAGCCAGAGCAGCCTGCGCCCGGCGTTGCGCAAGCGGCGAACATTGAGATGAGCTCCGACGGTTACGCCGATCAACGCCAGGGCGAAATGCGTGAGGGGTGCGAGGTCGGCGACCGACGCCTCGTCGAATAGATCCAGGACGGACGGTCCGAGAGCCACGCCGGCAACGATCTGCCCGGTCACGGTCGGCAAACCCAACCTCTGAGCCGTCCAGCCGAGAAGAGTGCCCACGACCAGGACGGTTGCCAGGAGCAAGAGCGGATCCGCGTGGGGGAGCGCTGTCAGCTCCAGAGGACTCAGCCCATCACCTCGCCGGCGTCCACCGCAATCGACTGGGCCGTGACCATGCGGGCCCTATCCGAACAGAGGAAGCCCACCACTTCTGCCACGTCCTCGTCCGCCGGGATCTCGCCTAGGGGCATTCCGGCGGTGATCTCGGAGATGATCTCCTCCTTCGCGACGCCTCGCTCCTTGGCCTGCCAGCCGACGTACATCTCGACCGGCGGGCCCCACATCCAGGTGGGCACGACCGTATTGACGCGGATCCGCTCCGGCCCGAGTTCCGCGGCAAGGTGGTACATGGCCGACATCAATGCGCCCTTCGAGGATGCGTAGGCCAGTTGCTTGTTGGGCGGAGGGAGACGGAAGGATTGGGAGCCGATCAGTACCACCGAGCCTCCACCCCTTTTCTTCATGGCCGGTACCGCCGCCTGGATGAGATTCATCGTGCCGACCACGTTCACCTCGAGGGCCGAGTGCCAATCGTCGCTCGAAGTCGCGTCGAGGCCTCCGAAGAGGGCATCGCGCGCCGCGACCTGAACGATCGCATCGATGCCACCGAAGCGTTCCTCGCCCCGGGCGATGAATGCCGCACAGGCATCGGCGTCGGTGATGTCGACAGCAAAGGCCTCGACCTGCGCACCGCTGGGGTCGAGTTGCTCAGCGATCTCACGGAGCCGCGCCTCGTTGCGAGCCCCGACCAGCACCTTCGCGCCATCTCGTAGGGCAACCCGGGCGACCTCCCCACCCAGGCCGGGCCCGACGCCTGACACGACTACGGTTTTGCCTTCCAGGATCATGCGGCCCCCTTGGTACGCGACTCCACACCCTCACGGAGGGCCCAGCTGGTGTCAAGCGAGGAGCGTCTTGGGGGCTTCCCCTTCGCCGAGGTCGTCAGAAAGACCCCAGATGAACCGTCTTGAAAGCCCCATCGAATCTTGGATCCACGAATGAAAAATGGCATTTATGCCGGACGAATCTGGGTGAAATACCCTAGAAATCCGAGGTTGAATCGAGTCAACCTGTGGGCTCATCCCCTCCGTTGTCCCCGCCAGCCCCAACTACGATCGAGCATCGTCGCCGAAAGATTCAGGTCAATGCCTGACTTACGCAACGGTGTTTCATCCGAAATGAATGAGATGAATACCGCCTACCAAGCGGCGATTTAACTCGGAAAGTTGGGAGGAACGACTGATTCAGCGAATCCCCCCCCACCCGATAACTGTTTTACCCATTGAGGGTACGGGGGGAAATCATGACTCAGACAACTGTTCTACTTGCGGATCATCAGTGCGTCGTCAGAGAGGCGATGCACCTTCTGATCGAGCAACGAAACGATTTGCATGTGGTCGGCGAGGTTGGCAGCGGCGAAGCGGTCATCGATGCGGTGGGTCGCTTTTCACCGGACCTGGTCATCATGGAGCAGGGCCTTCCTGGGATGCCGACCGTCGACATCATTCGCAAGACGGTCGAGACGAGCAGTCGTACCAAGGTGCTGATGCTCACCGCCCAGGAGAACCGCTCGGCCGTCGAAGACGCCCTGCGTTCCGGCGCGGTTGGCTATGTCGTGAAGACGGCCTGCTCGAAGGAGTTTCTCGAGGCGATCGATGTGGTTCGGGAAGGCCGTTCCTACCTGTCGCCTTCGGTTGCCCACCATCTGGTGAACGCGATCAGCCATCCAGGGGAAAGTTCCGGCACTGGCGCTGGCTCGCTGACCAACCGCGAACGGCAGGTCGTACAGTTGATTGCCGAAGGGCTCTCCAGCAAGGAGATCGCTGCGCACCTGGGGGTCTCTCACAAGACCATCGAGAGCCACCGCGCCAGCGTCATGGAGAAACTGGACATCCACAAAGCCTCGGCGCTGGTTCGCTACGCGATCCGCGAGGGGCTCGTCGCGCCCTAGCCTGAACTATGCACGAAAGTTGGCTGAGAAGCTGGCTTTCCAATGTTTCAGCGTGCCGCGCGGCGATTGACGCTGACGGATCTCGTTTTGGGTGGTCGATGCCCATTCCGTGGCGCGAATGCGGAGTGTGCTTC
>JAAETT010000683.1 GCA_024228115.1 bacterium | reverse complement strand
TCAAGTCAATCCGATACCGCTTCTTCGACATACGGGCCCCATGAATCGGCCCGCGACACGGCGAGAACCGATTGGCTGCGGGGGACGCAGTGCTTAGCATGACAACACTTCCGCCTTTGGTCGATACAAGGGACTAGCTGCGCGTCAGTAGCAGCGTCTTCGGATCGAGGGCCACGTGAAGATTCGACACGTCCGGGTTGTCGTGATCCTTCAGCGCCCGCAGTTTGACGCTCCCATCGCCGGGCTCGAGGGCCAGGATCACGTCGAAGCGGTCCTTGCCATGGCCGACTTCAGGAGGGAGAGAAGGGATTTCTTCCGTGTTGCACGTGACGGACATCCAGATTTCGAGTCCCTGCTCCTTGGCCAGGCTGCGCAAATCGCCGAACTCCGCAGGCTGGGCTCCGGCGACGTCGAAACCCTCCAGGATCACGACTCGCGGCGCCTGGCCGGCCTCGTTCTCGTGCTTGATGGCGTCGCGAAGCTTCGCCGCATCAAAGCCCTGGGGCGGGTAGGCGCGCAGGCTACGAAGCCGATCCACATCTGCGTGAACGACGGCCTCATCATCCAGGCGGGCGTGGGCGGCGTAGTCGTCGAACACCGTGTCATAGTAGGCGCGGGTGTGTGCCACGGTCTGGTCGAGGGCCACGTGCAACACGGGCTGGCCGCGAAGCAGGTCGTCGAGTGCCACGCCGACCAGGAAAGGGGTCTTTCCGACTCCCGGACCGGCGACTACCAGGCCGAGGTTTCCGGGGCCAAGGCCTCCGTGGAGGCCCTTCTCCAGCAGCCGCATGGGGCTTCTGGCGTTCAGGAACTTCGAATCCATAGGGGGTCTTACTCCTCGTCGTCGACCTGGCGCCGGTCCTGGTACTTCTCCATCAGTTCCTTCTTCACATCGCCAGGAACCGGTGAGTACTTCGAGAACTCAAGTGTGAACTCTGCCTTGCCCTGGGTCACGGAGCGCAGGTCCGTCGCGTAGCCGAACATCTCGGAAAGGGGCACATCAGCCTCGATGGTACAGAAGCCATCGTCCTCAGTCGTACCGATCACATTGCCACGGCGCTGCATGATGGTCTTGATCACCGCGCCCTGGAATTCGATCGGGCCCTCGACGGCCAGCTTCATGACGGGCTCGAGGATGACCGGCTTGGCCTTGCCGTAGATCTCTCGGAAGGCCCCTCGGGCCGCGGCCTGGAAGGCATTGTCCGACGAGTCCACCGAATGGCTCTGACCGTCGTTCAAGACGATCTTCACGCCGATCACGGGGAAGCCGATCAAGCGACCCTTGTCCAGCATCTGAGCGAAGCCCTTTTCCACGGACGGGATGTATTCGGTCGGAACCGACCCGCCGCGAACCTCGCTCGAGAATTCGAACTCATTGCCGTCGGTCAGGGGCTCCATGTAGCCGGCAATCTTGCCGTACTGACCCGAGCCACCGGTCTGCTTCTTGTGAACGTAGCTGTAGTCGGCGCGCTGGGAGATCGTCTCCCTGTAGGCGACCTGCGGCGCGCCGGTTTCGAGCTCCACCTGGTACTCACGCTTCATGCGCTCCACGTAGACCTCGAGATGAAGCTCGCCCATCCCGGAGATCACGGTCTCGCCGCTCTCCTGATCCACCTGGGTACGGAAAGTCGGATCCTCGCGTACGAAACGCCCGAGGGCTTTCGAGAGGTTTGCCTGGGCTTTCTGATCCGTGCACTTGATCGCGACCGAGATCACCGGATCCGGCACGTGCATGGCACTCATGGCCACGTCGACCGAACCATCGGTGAAGGTATCGCCGGAGGCACAATCGATCCCGAAGAGCGCGACGATATCACCGGCCGCTGCCTCCTCGATCTCCTCCATGTCATTCGAGTGCATGCGGACGAGGCGGCCGATCTTGTGACGCTTCTTCGTACGTGCGTTGAAGATGTTCCCGCCGCGGGTCATCGTGCCCTGATAGATGCGAATGTACGTGAGCTGCCCGTAGCGCCCGTCCTCGAGCTTGAACGCGAGGGAAACGAGCGGCTTGCCGGGCTCGCTGTCGATGACGATCGATTGTTCGTCATTCGAGAGGTCGACCCCGGTGTTCTCCACCTCGAGGGGGCTCGGCAGGTAGGCCGTGACGGCATCGAGCAGCGGCTGGACACCCTTGTTCTTGTAGGCAGAGCCCAGATACACGGGGGTGAGATCGAGGGCGAGCACGCCGTTGCGGACGGCCTCGTGGATCAGCTCTTCCGTGACCTTCTCTTCGAGGATCGCCTCCATCAACTCGTCGGAAAACATGGAGACCGCGTCGAGCATCTCCTCGCGGGCCACCTCGGCCTCCCCTTGCATGTCGGCGGGGATGTCTTCGAGCACCACGTCTTCGCCATTGTCACCGTGAAAGCGCATCGCTTTCATGGTGATCAGATCGATGACGCCACCAAAATCGTTCTCGAGGCCGATGGGCAGCTGCATCAGCACCGCGTTGTGGCGCAGCTTCTCGCGAAGTCCGTCGACGACCTTGCGCGGGTTCGCCCCGGATCGGTCGAGCTTGTTGATGAAGGCGATGCGCGGAACCTTGTAGCGCTTCATCTGCCGGTCGACGGTCATCGACTGGCTCTGCACACCGGCAACACCGCAGAGGATCAGCACCGCACCATCGAGCACCCGCAGCGAACGCTCGACTTCGATGGTGAAGTCCACGTGGCCCGGTGTATCGATGATGTTGACGTGGTGATCGTTCCACTCGGTATGGGTCGCGGCGGACGTGATCGTGATGCCGCGCTCCTTCTCGAGCTCCATGTGATCCATCGTCGCGCCCACGCCATCCTTGCCGCGCACCTCTGCGATGCGGTGGATCCGGTTCGTGTAGAAGAGGATCCGCTCGGTGAGCGTGGTCTTGCCGGAATCGATGTGGGCACTGATGCCGATATTCCGGATCTTTTCGAGGTCGGTGATCATGGCCAGGTCCGCCGAAGGTTCGCTGGGCCTCTTCGCGAGGCACCCTGCGATGGGTGAACAGGTTTACGAATGGAGCCGGCCCAGCCGGCAGCGCTCCATCACGATGGAACGCCTCCAGTCGGGCATCATCTAGAACTTCCAGGGAGGGACTGGCGGGTGCAGGCGCCGAGGCGTCCCGAAGCCCGGCTGCTTGATCGGTCGAGCGCAGCCACCCCGTGAGAAGTCGCGGAAAATAATCCCTTTTGCTCTCGACGCAAGTGGACGCAGTGCGTCATCCCCCGCGGGGGATCCTGTTCTCGCCGGTTGTTGGGTTGGACCGTTCGAGGAGGGCGTTGCGGGACGCCGCCATGACGTGGGCTTCGGCTTCGCGGGGGTAAGCCTGGATCTTCCCGATGGGGCAGGCTCGGCGGGCGTGACAGGTGGAGCCGCAGGGTTCGGGGGCTTGGCGGGTGCCTGCGCAACGCTGGATGGAGAAGCCCTCGGCCTGCGGTGCGGCGGCCGGGCAGGCTTCGGTGCAGGGTGCGGGGCAACCGCTGCAGGGGCCGGAACCGGGCAACGGGGCGCCCGGAAGCAGCGGGAGCGTCGTCAGGATGATGCCGCGCAGGCTCCACCATGGCCCTCGGCGAGGGTGAAGGAGCAGCCCGAGCCGGCTTGGCCAGCCGAGGCCGGCAGCGCGGCCAAGGGCCACGAGATCGACGTAGCCGTCATCGCCGGACAGGTGGGAGAAGATCGGGCGAGCCCGATGACCCGCCTCTTCGAGAGCACGCACGGCCTGTTCGACCACCGCCTCCGTATGACGATCGAGCGGGTGCGGGTGCGCGTCGAGGCTCACCGCCTGGAAGAGTTCTCGCCCGGCTCCGACGACCAGAGCGCAGGTCGCTTCCGGAAGCTGTTCGTGGCAGCGAAGGCTTGCCGGTGCCGCCGCATCGAAGACGTTGCGGGAAACGACGCCCAGTTCGTCCACCCCCCCCGCGCGAAGCAGGCCGGCGACCTCATCCGGCAACTCAGCCGAGTCGGGCACCGATCTCCAGCACTTCGGCGGCGGGCTGCTTGCCCTTGCCGGCCAAACGAACGCGTTCCACCCGCAACGCGCCGCCCGTAGCCGCGACCAGGGCTGCACCGTCGTCGTGGCCGACGATCTCCCCGGGCGTGCCACTGCCTACCGTTGCGGTCACACCGAACAAGCGGATTTCTTCGCCGGCCAGCGTGGTATGCGCGCCCGGAGCCGGATCGCAGCCACGCATCAAGCAATCCAGCTCGGTGGCGGAACGGCCCCAATCGATCGCCGCAACGTCGTCATCGAGGAGCCCCTGGAAACTGGCGAGGCTCTCGTCCTGAGGTCGGTACTCGGCCTTGCCGCTGTCGACGAGATCGACGGCCTCGACCATGGCCAGGACGCCCAGCTCGTAGAGCTGCTCGAAATACAAACTGGCCGCGGTGTGATGCCTTTCGATCGCCACGCCCCCCTTCTGTACGACGATCGGGCCCGTATCGACCCCCGCGTCCGACCGAAACACCGTCACACCGGCCTCGCTCTCGCCCTCGATGATCTGCCAGGCCAGTGCGTTCCCGCCCCGGAAACGCGGAAGCAGCGACGGATGAAAACACAGAGAGCCATGCAGCGGGGCCTCGACCACCGCCTCCGGCAGGATCATCGTCACGAACGCGAGCACATTCAGGTCGGCCCCCAATGCCGCGTGTTCGGCGACGCGCTCGGCGATCGGCTCGCCCTTGCGGCGCATCGCGCCATAGCGGAACAATCGCAGGCCGCGGCTCAGGGCCTCCTCTGCCAGCGGGTCGGGGCGCTTTCCCTCCCGCGGCGCGTACACCCCGACGATCTCATGCCCCGCCTCGAGCAGCCGCACCAGCACGTCGCGCCCGAAAGGAGCTTGCCCGAAATACGCGATCTTCAGCGCCATGACCCGACGTTACCGGGCCTGGCTGCGGTCCCCCACCGCACCCAGCTGCCGCGCCGGGGTGCCGGCCCAGAATTCGTGGGGAGGCACGTCCCGATTGACGACCGACCGCGCGCCGATGATGGCGTGAGCGCCGATGGCGACTCCCTTCATCACCGTCACGTCCGACGCGACCCAGGCATACTCACCCACCATGACCGGCGCTCGGCCCTCGGGCCGCGCATCGTCGAGATCGTGTTGATCCGCGTCGTAGACCTTGCTGTTCGGACCGATCTGGGCTTTTCGTCCGAGGCGCACCTCGGTCTTGGCACTCAGATGGGCGCCGTTCACGAAGGATTCGGGCCCGAGCACCAACCGCCCGCCTGGATACGCCACCAGAGTGACCGGAGCGACTTCCGTGCGCAGCCAGGCGCCCTCTTCCACGATGATCTCACCGCCCTCATGGACGAGGAAGTTGAGCCAGCCGGGCCGTCGTTCGGTTGCAGCGCCAGCGCCGATCGTCAAACGGGCGCCAGGCGCCAGTTGAAACCTCGCCGTCGCGAAGGCACTACTCGCGGTCGGATGGACCGAGAGCCCTGAATGGCGCGCGTGGTGCCAGCGCAGCCGGGCCAGATCCGAGGCCTGGGCGGCGTAGAGCCATGCCCGCAGGAGGCCGCTCGGAACTCCCATCCCGAGGGCTAGGTGCCCGGAGGCTGCTCGCCTTCACGGAGGCGGAAGGTGATGAATCCGTGGGTCGGATCGTAGGGCGAAAGCCCGACCTGCACGCGATCGCCCGGGATCACTCGGATCCGAAAGCGACGCATCCGGCCAGACAGCTGGGCGGTGACCGTCTGTCCAGCGTCCAAGGAGATCTGGTAGCGGCCGCCGCCAAGAATCTTGTCGACGTTTCCGGTTACCTGGATCAGATCATCGCGTGACACGTGGTCTACGTACTCCTACTCAGCCTCGACGAGGTCATTCCCGGAGGGAAGCTCGGAGGGCGTCGCATAGTAGCAACTGGCCGAGCAGGACGCGACGCGCGGGGGACGCAGCCCATGCGCAGGACGGCTCAAAGCCAGGCCAAGGCTCGAGGCTTTTCCTGGGGGTGCTGATCGAATTCTCAGATTCCGTCGGGGGTACGTGACCACAGTCACACCCTCGATTGGAAGTGCTTCCGAACCCTCCCATGGCTCTTTTGGGGGGGCAATATGCTCCGACCGGCATTTCTAAGCGCATTCGTGTTCGCGGCTCTCTTCGTCGCGCTTCCGACGAACGCAAAGCAGGTGATTGGGCAGACCAACGCCAGGTTGGCCTGGTCGTCCGCCTCAGGCCCGGTCGTCCAGTACGCGGTCTTCGAATCCCGCAACGGCGGTGCCTACTCCTCCACCCCGGACCAGATCGTGAGTGGCACGACGGCCATGGTGCAGGGCCAGGCGGGCAACACGGTGCGCATTCGGGTTGCCGCTCTCGACGCCCAGGGTAAGCAGGGCCCCCTCTCCCCGATTTCGGAAGCCGTCCAGTTCCTCGCAGCGCCGCCTCCTTCTGGTGGTGGAGGTGGAAACTCCGGTGGCGGTGGCGGAAACTCCGGTGGCGGTGGCGGAAGCTCCGGCGGTGGAGGTAGCTCCGGCGGTGGAGGCGACTCCGGCGGCGGCAATCCGAACAAAGAACTCGGCAGCATCGACATGGATGGGAATGGCAGCGCCGACCTGTTGTTCTTCGAGCCCAACTCGGGTGACCTGATCGTTTCACTCATGGACCGGGGCCGACTGATCCGCACCAAGACGATTGGACGCCAGGACGACGACAGCCTGGTGCCCATCGAGGTTGCTGATTTCGATGGCGACGGGCAGGCCGACGTCCTCTGGCACGACGCCCAGTACCGCCAGAGCGAGGTGTGGAGGTTGCGCGGCACGCGGGCCTCCGTCCAGACGTTGCCGACGCCTTCGTCGGTCTGGCACATCGCTGGCTGCGCAGACCTCAACGACGATGACGTGACCGATATCCTCTGGACCCGCGAGAGCGGAGCCAACGTTCTCTGGATGCTCAATCGGCAAGCCGCAGTCGGCGCGACGAAGGCGATCGATGCCGCTCCGGCGGGTTCCAAGTTGGCCGGCAGCGGCGATCTCGACGGCGACGGGCATACCGACTTGATCTGGCAAAATGGCGGAGCCCTCGAGTGGTGGAAGATGAACCGCGACAAGCCCAGGGCGATCGTGACCCTTCCTTCGGTCCGTGCGGGCGACCGGATCTCTTCAGTGGTCGATCTCGACGCGGACGGCCGGGACGATCTCGTGTGGAGCATGGATCGTCGAGCCAAGAAGAAGGCGAGGCGTCGAGGCAAGCGAACCGTTCACTACGTCGTCGTCTGGTTCTCGAATGGCATGCAGACCCCGGAGTCTTCGGTCGTGGCTTCGAGCTACTCGGCGTACCAGATCGGCGGATTGTCGGATGTCGATGGGGATGGCGTGGGCGATATTGCGATCCAGGTCGCCGGAAAGACCTGGGGCGCGGAAATCGAGCGACGTAGGGTCTCGATCCGGACGAAGAAAAAGAACCGGAAGCGCAGGCGCCGAATACGCTGGGCTACGCAATGGAAAGCCGCCGATGGCGGACCCGCCCCCGAGTGGCAGGTCCTGGCGCCGTGATGAAGGGTACGACGATGCACGATCGACTGCGGGAGCGGCGTCTGGGATTCGGCCTCGCGGTCTTCGCGATCGCCTGCGTTCTCGGCGCGGCCGCGGGCGCACAAGCGCGAACAGAGCAGCTGCGCTGGCAGCATGGCAACCCTGCGGCCGTGGCGGGCTTCACCGTGCACGTGGGCACGGCGTCGGGCACCTATAGCCAACAGATCGACGCCGGTACTCCGGCGGTCCAGAACGGCGCATTCGTCTTCAATTTGAACGTGCTGGATGGCGCCGATGTCTACATTGCGATCTCTGCCCGTGGCACGAACGGCCTGACGAGTTCGCTTTCGAATGAGCGCTTCCGGGCCGCACCCCAGACACCGCCGCCGCCGAACCCGACCCCGCTCGGCACTCCGGGAAAGCCGCGGGTCGTCAGCCCGTAGGCCCACCGCAAGGACTGCTCTACCCTGGGGCGCTCGGAGGCGCCCCGGTGAAACAGATCCAGATTCATGGCCCGGATGACGTTCGGCTCGACGAGGTCGAGCCGCAGCCTCCCGGACCCCGCGACGCCGTTCTCAGGGTCGCAGCCTGCGGCATCTGCGGAAGCGATCTCGGCTATGTGAAGCTTGGTGGCATCGCCGGCCCTAGTCCCTTGTCACACCAAAAGCTGGGGGTAGAGTCGTCGCAGTTTCACGCGGGCTTGTTGGGTCGTGAATTGCCAGTCGACGCCCTTCGTCGTTCGGTTGCGATCGTCTTGCCAGGCTTGGACTTGGCGCGTG
>JAAETT010000682.1 GCA_024228115.1 bacterium | reverse complement strand
TCAAGTCAATCCGATACCGCTTCTTCGACATACGGGCCCCATGAATCGGCCCGCGACACGGCGAGAACCGATTGGCTGCGGGGGACGCAGTGCTTAGCATGACAACACTTCCGCCTTTGGTCGATACAAGGGACTAGGCCGTGCCGGTTTGGATGCCCTTCTTGCGATCTTCCGTGGTGAACAGGCCGGTCCTCGATGTGACGGTCTCGCCAATGTCGTCCCTGTGCTCGGGCTTGTCGCACAGGTAGGCGTGCATCTCCATGGCGAAGCCGCCATCGAGGTCGTCCGTGATGCGCTGCTTCCAAGGTCGCCGAATCACCGGCACCGTCATGCGCGTGGTGGTTCGCTTGCGTGCATTGATTCGCTCGGCGATCTCCCAAGCGCGGGCGTCGAGCTTCTCCCGGGGCAGGACCTCGTTGACGAGGCCGTACTCCAGGCACTTCTGGGCGTCGAAGACCTCGCAGGTCAGCAGGGCGTAGGCCGCCCGCTTGACACCCATGAGCTCGATGAAGGCGCTGTGGATGCCGTCACCCGGCACCAGGCCGGCATCGAGGTGGGGGTCGATGATCACTGCGTTGTTCGAGCAGATGGTGATGTCGCACATCAGAGCGAGTTCCGAATGGCCGGCAGGGCCGGGGATCACCCCGATCGTCGGAATCTCGATGTCGTTGATCAGGCTGATCAGCATCCGGCGTCCGTCGTAGTACATGTGCTCGTAGCTGTAGCCGGCCCGGTCATCCTCTTCCTTCGAGAAGCTCGCGTCGTCGAAGTTCGCGATCCAGGTGTCGCCGGTGGCGGTGAGGATCATCACCCGGTTCTCGGGGTCGGCACCGACGGTCTGGAACGCCTGCCAGAGGGCGCGGTGGAGCTCGAAGCTCCACTGTGCGTCGCCGCCGAGAGTGTGCATGCGCAGCTCGATGATTCCGTCTCTGCGCTCCATGATGAAGTGCTCCTTGAAGAGCTCCTTGTACTCCTCGAACTTCGGGGTGGGCACGTAGTTGGTAAGTGACATGTCATGTTCTCCTTGGGGTGGTTGTCGGGGTCAGCTGATCCGCGGGGACAGTCCACGCAGCAGCCGCTGCATCGGGTGGCGTTCGGGATCGCCGTCGCGTCTCGCCAGCAGTGAGGTGGGGCGTAGAGCACGCTGGAGGCTCGCGAGGGAGAAGGGACCGAAGGCAGGTTGCACGGGAGGCTCCTCTGATCCGGGCGATCCGGCCCGGTAGAAACACAGGGAATCAGAAAATGAGGAGATTGTCAATATTGATTACTCTATCATTTATGATAAAGTGCAATCCATGACGGGAGGCACGGACGCGCCGCAGAGCAGGGGGCATCGCAAGCGTGAGAAGACGCGGCGCCAGCTGATCGCCGCAGGCTCGCGGGTGCTCGCTGAGAAGGGAGAGGGCCTGACCGTCAGTGACGTGGTCGCCGAGGCCGACGTCTCCATCGGTACCTTCTACAACTACTTCGTCGATCGAGATGCGCTCCTGGAAGTGCTCGCCGAGCAGCTGGCGCTTTCTCTCGCCGTCGCGACTGCGCGGGAGGACATCCCGGATCCGGCGCGGCGCTTCGCGCTCGCGACGGCTCGGGCGATCTTCCGGGCCCTCGAGGACCCAACGTGGGCTCGGGTGCTACTGCGCTTGTTGAGCCGTCCGGGCGCGGGCGTGCAGCTCGACCGCTATCTCCGTGAGGATCTCGCCGAAGGCCTGGCCGAGGGCCGCTTCGACACGGGATCCGACGACGCCACCCTCGATCAGGTTTCGGGGCTGGTCATCATGACCATCCGCCGCATCGTCGAGGGACAGGCTCGGCCCGACGCTCCGCAACGGGCGGTCGAGCGCGGCCTCCGTGCGCTGGGCATCGGTCCGAGTGAAGCGGCAGAAGTGGCGGCCGATGCTGTCGAATCCTGCGCGTCGGCGCGGCCATCGCAGCCACTCGAGGCGATGGGTTCTGCGAGCCCTACGTCGCCGAGCTCGATGCCTCGCCGGAGATCGCCTGGGCGGTGAGTGGGTCCAGCAAGCTCAGAGCCCCGGGATCGCCGCCACGCACTGCCCCACCGCGAGGCCGGCATCGTTGGGCGGAATCTTCGCGTGGCAGAGCGGCAGGCATTCCCTGTTCTCGAGCGCTCTCCGCAGTGCCTCGAGCAGGATGCGGTTCTGGAAGCAGCCGCCACTGAGCGCCACGTGGCGGAGCTCGAGCCGGCGGGACGCCGCGAGGGCGGATTCGGCGAGCCGGTCTGCCAGCGTCTGGTGGAAGGCGAGTGCCAGCTCCGAGCGGGGAACGCCGGCGCAGCGTCCCCGAACCAGGGCGCGGACGACTCCCGCCATCTCGATGCTTCCTTCCGGCTGCGGCGGGGCGGCGCCTGGCAACGGCAACGGGGTGTCTTCATTCCGGCTCGAGGCCGTCCGGGCGAGTGCCTCCAGGGCGGCTCCGGCCTCGGCTTCGTGACGGTTGATGTCGCAGACGCCGAGCAGTGATGCGACGGCATCGAAGAGGCGACCGCAGGAGGATGTCTCGGGGCTGGCCACGCCCCTGGTTGCGATCTCGCGGAGCGCGTCCAGGCGCCCGGGGTCCTGGCGTCGATGCCAGCCGAGCGCGGCGACGTCCTCGTTTGCCTGGCCTTCCGGAAACGCACGTTCGAGCCACATGGCGGCCATGCGCCACGGCTCGCGGGCGGCCCGGTCGCCGCCGGGCAGTGGCACCGTCTCGAGATGCGCCAGGCGTTCGCAGCGCTCGCCGTCTACGTAGAGTAGTTCGCCCCCCCACTGCCGGCCGTCCGCACCGAATCCCGCGCCGTCCAGGGTGATGGCCAACGCGGGGCCCTGCATGTCGTGCTCCGCCAGACACGCCAGCGCGTGGGCGTGGTGATGCTGTACGCGGATTCGGGGAGCACCGGCCGGAACCAGCTGCGCAGCGAGCGAGGCGGCCACCCCGTCCGGGTGGGCGTCCATGGCGAGGGCGGCCGGCTCCACTCCCAGCAGACTGCACAGGCTCTCGACTCGATCGACCAGCGCATCCGCACTGGCCGGACTCCCGAGGTCGCCCACGTGTTCGGCCAGCACGATCTCCCGACCGACGGCAATGGCCGGCGCGCACTTGAGGTCACCGCCCAGAGCCAGGATCGGCAGCGGTGCTTCGAGGCCGGCCGGCAGCGGTATCGAAAGCGGTGCCGTCGAGCGCGACAGGCGGATCGGAATCGGGCCGCTGGCTGCACTTCGAAACACCGGGTCGTCGCTGGGGCGGATGACCTGCCGGTCGTGGCCGAGGATGAGGTCCGCAATGGGCGCCAGCTCGTGGACGGCGCGCTCGGCCTCGTGGATGGTCGGATCGCCGCTGTGATTCGCAGACGTCATGACCAGGGCGTCGAAGCGCGGCGCGTCGCCGGGTGCCGAGCCGGGCGGGTAGAGCAGCATTGCGTGGACGGGCGAGTGGGGCAGCAGCAGCCCGAGGTCGCTGGTGCCCGGCGCGATTTCCGGAGCCAGCCCGATTGCCGTGCAGCCCCGCTCCCGTCGCGGCGCGACCACCAACGCGCGAGCCGGCCCGCACAGCAGCGCCTCGTCGGCGGCCGCGAGCTCGGCGAGCCGCCGGGCCGATTCGAGATCCGGCACAAGGATGGCGAGGGGTCTGGACGGCCGATGCTTGCGCTTGCGCAGCTGGTTGATGGCCTGGCTCGAGGTGGCGTCGCAAGCCAGGTGAAAACCTCCGAAACCCTGGACCGCAACGATGCCCCCGGCGCCAAGCACGCGCGCCGTGGTCTCGATGGCACCGGCATCCGTTTGCGCGCCAGGCGAATCGGGTTGCAGGACGCGAAGCCGGGGGCCGCAGGCTTCGCAGCAGATCGTCTGGGCATGGAAGCGGCGGTCGGTCGGGTCGGCGTATTCCCGGGCACATGCCTCGCAGGGTGGGAACGGCGCCAGGCTGGTGCGCGCCCGGTCGTAGGGCAGGGCGCGTATCACCGACGCCCGCGGCCCGCACTCGCTGCAGTGGACGAAGGCATGGCGATGGCGCCGGGAGGCGGGATCGAACAGGTCGCACTGGCAATCGCTGCAGAGCCCCACGTCGAGCGGTACGCGCGCCAACTCCTGGCCCGCGCCAATGCGGGCCCACGCCTCGTCGCTCGCTGCGATTTCGAAGCCGCTGGTTCCCACGGCCGGCGAGGGCTGTATGTCGACGGCTTCGATCCGCGCGCCGTTCGGCGCTGCCTCGCGCAAATCCCGGAGCCAGGCATCGACCGCCTGGGATGTTCCTTCGAGCTCGACGCGCAGGCCGGCGCGGACGTTGCGCACGCTGCCGTCGAGTCCGAGCGCTCGCGCGCGCCGCAACACCCAGGGCCGCATGCCGACGCCCTGGACGCGCCCCCGCAGCTCGACAGTGACACGCAGGCGGTTCGCCATTCAGCAGATTCGCGGCAGCGGCTCGCCGGCCGGGAGGGGGAGCAGGCGCGTGGCGCCAATGCGGGTCTCGACGACGACCCGCGTCCGGCCGCGCGTACTCGGCTCGACTCGCCCCACGCAGCGGGCGGCCCGGCCCAGGGGATGGGATCGAAGCGCTGCGAGTGCCGTGCCCGCGTGGGCCTCGGGCACGAACGCCGCAAAGCGTCCCTCGCATGCCAGGAACAGTGGATCGAGGCCCAGGATCTCGCACAACGAAGCAACCGGTGCGTCGACCGGTAGGGCAGCCTCTTCGAGGCGCAGCTCGACGCCGGCGGCCGCGGCGATCTCGTGGACGAGGGCTCCGAGCCCTCCCCGGGTAGGATCGCGCAGGCAATGCACCTCGGGCACAGCCTCCAGCAGGTTCTCGACGAGGTCAGGCAAAGGCTCGGAATCGCTCATGATATCCGCATCGAAAGAAAGGCCCTCGCGGGCACACAGCACGGCCGCTCCATGACAGCCCAGGGAGCCGGTGAGGATCAGGACGTCCCCCGGTACGACCAGCTTCGGATGCAGTTCGCGGCCCGGCGAGACCACGCCCACCCCGCTGGTGTTGACGAAGATTCCGTCGCCCTTTCCCCGCTCCACCACCTTGGTGTCCCCCGTCGCGATGGGCACACCGGCCGTTCGCGCGGCGGCCCCCATGGATTCGGCGATGCGAGCGAGGGTCGTGAGCGGAAGGCCTTCCTCGAGGATCAGCCCGCAGGAGAGTGCGCGGGGTCGCGCGCCGCTCATGGCCAGATCGTTGAGCGTGCCGTGCACCGCCAGGCTGCCGATGTCGCCACCGGGAAACTCGAGTGGGCTCACCACGAAGCTGTCCGTGGTGAACGCGAGGCGGGCACCCGCTTCGGGCGCATCCAACAGCGCGGAATCGTGGCGCTCGTCGAGCGGGCCACCCCCGAGTCGCGGGGCCAGCAGCTCGTCGAACAGCCGCGCGCTGGCACCGGCTCCCGCGCCATGGGCAAGGGTGACACGGTCGCCCTCGGCCGGGGCCGGACAGCTGCCGGCGAGCAGGGCCTGTGCGTCCGCTTCGTCGGCCGCGCTCATGCCTGCGCTTCCCGGGCCGGATCCTGCGATGCGATCTCGTCCTCCACGTCGCCGATACGATATGCGAAGTACGCGGCGCAAGCGCCTTCCGAAGACACCATCGGCGCACCGAGCGGCTGCTCGGGTCGGCAGCCGCGGCCGAACTCCGGGCACTCGGGCGGACGCATGCGGCCTTGCAACACTTCGCTGGCGCGGCAGCGCTCGGGCTCTTCGGGTTGAGGCAATGCGTCCGTGGGAATCAGTTGCTGCGCGTCGAGTGAGGCGTACTCCTGCCGAAGCCCCAGGCCTCCCTGTTGGATGATGCCGATGCCGCGCCAGGGGCGGTCGGTGGCCTCGAAGACTTCGTCGATCAGCGCACGTGCCGCCGGGTTGCCCTCGTCACGGACGGCACGGCGGTATTGGATGGAGACCTGCGCCTCGCCTCGTTCGATCTGGCGCACGGCCATCAGCACACCCTGCAGGATGTCGACGGGCTCGAAACCCGTGACCACGATCGGCATGTCGTGGGTGGCGGCGATCGGCTGGTACTCGGCCGTGCCCATCACCGTGCAGACGTGTCCGGCCGCCAGGAATGCCTGGATGCGTCGCTCCGGGTCCGAGGCGATCAGCTCTAGCGCGGGCGGCACCCGGACGTGGGAGACCAGCAGGAAGAAGTTGCACAGGCCGCGATCACGTGCCCAACGCGCCGCCGCGGCCACCGCGGGCACGGTGGTCTCGAAGCCGACCGCCAGGAAGACCACGCGTCGGTCGGGCTCGCAAGCCGCGAGGCGCGCCGCATCCAACGGCGCGTACACCACCCGGACATCCCCGCCCCGGGCCCGCGCGGCGCTCAGATCGCCGTGGCTACCCGGCACGCGCAGCATGTCGCCGAAGCTGCAGACCGTCACGTCCGGGAGCTCGGTCAGGGCCAGTGCCAGGTCCAGGGTCTCGAGCGGGGTGACGCAGATGGGGCAACCCGGGCCGTGCAGCAGCTCCACGCGTTCGGTCAGTAGCTGCTGGATCCCGCTGGCCAGGATCGTGTGGGTCTGGCCGCCGCAGACCTCCATCAGCGTGACGGGTCGGGTCGCCTCGGCCAACACGGCGTCCGCCAGCCGGCGCACCCGGTCGGCATCGCGATATTCGTCCACGTACCTCATGGGGCTGGCTGCTCGGGGTCGGACAGCCAGCCCAGCAATTCTTCGGCCGCTGCCTCGTCGAGCTGCTGCAGCGCGAAGCCCGCGTGCACCAGGACCCAGTCGCCCACCCGGGCTTCGGGGAGGCCCTCGAGACAGACCCGCTTGCGGACGCCACCAAAGTCGACGACCGCTTCCGCCAGCCCCTCGCGGCTGTCGATTTCGCTGACCTGGCCCGGAACCGCGAGGCACATGCTAGGTGCGTCCCTCGGAGAGCCAGTCCATCCAGGCGTCCAGGCCCTCGCCGCTCTGGCTCGAGAGCGGCAGCACCGGCAGCTCGGGCCGGATCTGTCGAGCGGCCGCGATGGCGCGCTTCAGATCGAAGGGGACGTAGGGCAGCAGGTCGGTCTTCGAGATCACCAGCAGATCGGCTGCTGCGAGCATGGCGGGGTATTTCTCGGGCTTGTCGTCGCCTTCGGTCACCGAGATCAGCACGGCCCGACGGTTCTCGCCACACGCAAAGGGCGCTGGGCAGACCAGGTTGCCGACGTTCTCGATCCACAGGCGGGCGACTCCGTCGAGATCGAGTTTCGCCACGGCGTGCCCGACCAGGTGGGCATCCAGGTGGCAGAGGGCGCCGGTCTCGACCTGCACGACGCGCGCTCCCAGGGCCGCCACGCGACGCGCATCGTGGTCGGTGGCACAGTCGCCCTCGACCACTGCTTCGTTGGCCGCCGCACTCCCGAGCTGGGACAGGGTGGCCTCGAGCAGCGCGGTCTTGCCGGCGCCGGGGCCGCCGAGGAGTCCGATCGCCTCGATGCCGTGCTCGCCCAGGCGCTTGCGGAGCGTCTCGGCCCGGGCGTCGTTGTCCTCGAGCAACGACCGCTCCACCACGATGCGACGCGCCTCGATCTCGTGGGGCCCGTCGTGTGAATGCTCGCCGTGGTCCGCGCTCGGCGCATCGGAGTGCCCGCAGCCGCAGGTGCCGCACATCAGATCACCTCCATGGAGCGAATGCGCAGCTCGCGCCCCGCAGCCTGGTCGAATTCGAGTGCGGCCCCCTCGGCCGGCGTTCCCGACGCGCAGATCGGGAAGACGCCTTCGAGCGCGGCGGGCACCACGCCCGAGAGTGCGCCCACCTCGAGCCGGATGCTCAGGATCCGGTCGGCATGGGCGTCATCGAGCTGGTCGACCGCGAGTCGGATCAGGGAGAGACACAGCTTCGCCTCATGCATCTCGGCTCTCCGAACGCCATTCGCGGCGCTGCAATGCATCGTCCAGCAGGCTGCGAATCAGTTCGATGGCCGCCGGCAGGGCCTCGTCGACCGCTGGAGAAAGATCGTCTCGCTGCTCAGCGCTGGCCTCGATTCCCACCAACGCAATGCGGTCCGGGCAACAGTCGAGGGCGCGGGCCAGGGCCAGGCCTTCGCCGACGCCCATGGCATGACTCGAAAGACCCGTGGTCCTGGGAAGCACGTCCAGCGGGAGGTGGCTCACCGTCCCCAGCGGCTGCCCGGAGCGCATGGCATCCACGATGACCGCCGCATCCACATCGCGGAGCAGCTCGGGCAGGTCGACGCCGGGGCGCTGGCATTCGCGCGGGGATACGCCCACCGGAAGGCCCTGCTCGGCGAGGCGCGCCACGGCTTCGAGGCCGGCCGCATCATCGCCATGAGGCGTGCCGACCCCCACGACGCAGACGTTCACCGTTCCTCTCCAGTCGGAGCCGGCCGAGCTGGTCGTCGCTCGAGGTTCAGCTCCAGGAAGTGCACCGAACACGAGATGCAGGGGTCGTAGTCGCGGATGGCCGACTCGCAAACGCGCCGGGCATCGTCGTCGCTTCGGGTGGCGAGATCCGGCACGAGCAGGCGCAGGTCGGCCTCGATGGCAGCCTGGTTCTGGGACGTGGGCGGGACGATCCGGATCGACTCCACCTCCCCGCGTGCGTTGCTGCTGACCGAGATCTGGAGCAGTCCGCGCGGAGCTTCGGTGGCGGCATGGCCCGTGGCCGCACGGGGTTTCCAGGCGGGCGGTGGCGGGGGCGGTTCGTAGCTCTCGACGACCGCGATGGCTTCGTCGAATGCCTGGATCACTTCGATCCCGCGCGCAAACACCGATGCCGCCGGGTCGGTGGCCGAGAACCGCTCACCCAGGTCGTCTGCCGCTGCGGCCGCCGCGGGCGAGAGCCGCTCGCGATTCAGTCGTACGCGAGCGAGGGGCCCCACCATGTAGGCGCCCCGCCCGCGGACGCGGCTGTGGAATGCGTTCGAGTGGGGCACCTGATGCTCTTCGAAGGCCTCATCGAACTCGGCGGGCGTGACGTCGAGCCCGTGTGAAGACACGATTCGCCCCTCGTTCATCGGGTACTCGTCCGGATGCTGCAGGGCGACCAACTCGGTCGCGCGCGGACGGTTCGGCACCGGCAATCCACTGAACCAGTGCAGCAGCGATTCTGCATCTCCACGCGCGCGACGCAGATCGTCTCCCAGAGCGGCCATCTCGTCGGCTGCGGGTGCGCGGTGGAACCCGCCGATACAGACACCGACCGGATTCACCGGGCGAGCGCCCAGCAGGGAGACAATGCGGTTCCCCAGCGCTCGGATCGAGAGCGCTCGTTCGACCTCGGCCCGATGCTCACGCGCCACTTCGATCCCGTCGTCGAGGCCCAGGAAGTCGGGCGCCGCGAGGAACATCATGTGCAATACGTGGCTCTCGATCCACTCTCCCGCGTAGTAGAGCCGGCGCAACGCGCGCACCTGGGGGTCGATGGAGACTTCGAATGCGCTCTCCAGGGCATGGATCACGCTCATCTGATAGGCGACGGGGCAGATGCCGCAGATGCGGGCCACCAGATCGGGGAGGTCCGTGACGTGGCGGCCGCGTAGGAATGCCTCGAAGAAGCGCGGCGGCTCGTAGATCTCGAGACGCAGGTCGGTGACCTCGGTCCCCTCCAGCGTCACGTGAAGCGCGCCTTCTCCTTCGACGCGGGCCAGCGCGCCGACCTCGATGGTGCGTCGCTCAACCATCGCGTCCCTCGAGCCGGTCGGCGATGCGCCGGAACTCGCGGCGTTGACCGTTGATCCCGCGGAAGCGTTGGGCCACGCGCCGCGGCGATTCTCCCTGGCTGGCGAGCAGCCGGGCCTGACCTGATGTATTGGGCTGCTCGCTTGGTCCGAAGCACGCGTAGCAATCGCGCCCCAGCGAGGGGCAGAGTGCGCCGCAGCCTGCCCGCGTCACTGGCCCCATGCACGGCAGCCCCCGGGTGACCACGACGCATACGTTGCCCTGGCGTTTGCACTCCATGCAGACGCTCGCGCCGGGAAGCTCCGGTACCGCTCCGAGCAGCGCCCGCGCAATCAGCTGCACCAGCTGCCCCTTTTCGATGGGGCAGCCTTGTAGCTCCGCATCGACGGATACGTGGTCGGAGATCGGCGTCGACGTGGCGAGGGCCGCGACGTGCTCGGGGTGCGGGTACACAGAGGCCTTCCATTCCTCGGCATCTGCCAGGTTGCGCAGGTGCTGGATGCCGCCCGAGGTCGCGCAGGCGCCGATCGTCACCAGCTGGCGCGAGGCCTCGCGCACATCCTGGATCCGCTGGGCATCGGACTCGGTGGTGATGCTGCCCTCGACGAAGCTGATGTCGTAGGGGCCGTCCTCGACCCGGCTGGTGGCCTCCAGGAAGTGCACGATGTCGATGCGCTCGGCGAGCGCCAGGAGTTCGTGCTCGAGGTTGAGGATCTGCAGCTGGCAGCCGTCGCAGGACGCGAACTTGAAGACCGCGATCCGGGGACGGGGGGCTCCCATTGCTGCGCTCACAATGCGCCCGGGCCAAAGAACTTGGCGATCCGCGCGTACGGAAAGATCGGCCCATCCTTGCAGACGAACTCACCGCCCAGCTGGCAGTGGCCGCAGAGCCCCACGGCACACTTCATGTTGCGCTCCATCGAGGCATAGATCCGCTCGACCGGGACGCCACGACGGCGCAGGATGGCCACCGCGTAGCGCATCATGACACCGGGCCCGCACATGAAGACCACTGTGCGACCCGGGTCTATGTCGACCTCTTCGAACAACTCGGTGACTACGCCGATGCGGTCGCGCCAGGCGCGATCGGGCTCGTCCGACGTCAGCCCCACGTAGGTGTCGGGGTGCCGTCGCCAGGCCTCGAAGCGGTCGCGGTGCACCAGATCTTCGGACTTCTTGACGCCGTGCAGGATCGAGATCCGGCCGTAGTTGGCACGGCGTCGGAACATGTAGTCGATGGCGCCGGTCACCGGCGCGCAACCGAGTCCGCCCGTGATCACCAGCACATCCTTCCAGCGTGCTTCGTGGAGAGGCCAGCCGACGCCATAGGGGCCGCGGAGTCCGACGAAATCGCCCACATCGAGCCGGCCGATCACCTGGGTCGTGCGCCCGACGATGCGAATGGTGTGCTCGAGATCCTCGTCTTCCGGATCCGACGAGATTGAAATGGCCACTTCGCCGACTCCGGGGGCGTAGACCATGTTGAACTGCCCCGGCATGAAATCGAAACGCGGCCGCGCGGCCGGGTCGCAGATGCGCAGGCGATAGGCGTGGATTCCCGGCCCATAGCTGTCGCGCTCGACGATCTGCGCCGGCTCGGGGACCAGATAGCCCGCTGCAATGGGAGCACCCGGTGTCACGCTCACGCCGTCGTCTCCTGGATGGCTCTCACCTCCTCGGTGAGATCGATGCCGGGCGGGCACCATGTGATGCAACGCCCACAGCCCACGCATCCCGAGGTGCCGAACTGGTCCTGCCAGGTTGCGAGCTTGTGAACCAGCCACTGGCGATAACGGTCGCGGATCTTCGGTCGAAAGTTGATGCCGTGGATCTGGGCGTGCTGGCGGTCGAAGCAGGAATCCCATTCGCGGATCCGGATCGAGCCGCTTCCGTCGAGCAGCGCCTCGTCGCGCTCGTCGTGGCAGAAGCACGTGGGGCATACCATGGTGCAGTTGCCGCAGCCGAGGCAGCGCTCGGCCACCTCGTCCCAGCGCCCGTGGTCGAGATTCTCGAGCAGCAAGTCGTGGACCCGGGCCGCGTCGAGTTTGCGATCCATCACGCTTGCGCATGCGTCGATGGCGCGCCGCTCGGCGACGCGGGTCTCGGCATCGGCTTCGGCGAGCCCGAGGGTCTCGAGCACCTCCTCGCCCGCTTCGCTGCCCGCACGAACCAGGAAGCCCTCGTCGAGCTCGGTGAGCGCAAGGTCGAAGCCCTCACGCGCCTCGGGCCCAGTGCCCATCGACGTGCAGAAGCAGGTCGGTGCCGAGCGGGTGCAACTCGCCGCGATCAGGAACAGCCCGCGGCGACGTTCTTCGTAGTAGGGGTCCGGATAGCGATCGTGGAGGAAGATCCGGTCCTGCACGCGCAGCGCCGCGAGGTCGCAGGCGCGCACGCCCAGGATCGCCACCGGACGGGGCTCCGGTCGCAAGGCCTCGGCGCGAAAGCCATGCTCTCCTCCGAGTTCGACCTGGACGAGGTTTTCGCGCGGTGCGAACACCAGGGGCTTGAGCGAAGCCGGCCCGGTGGCCACCCCGAAGACGCGTTCGTCGCCCAGATCTTCGAGGTCGTAGTGTCCGGCCGATTGGTGCTCGCGCATCCCGACGGGCAGGTCGGCCACGGCAGCCACAGGCCCCAGGACGACGGTGCCGTCGCGTATCACCGGCCCCAGAACCTCGAGGCCCTGCTTGATCAGGACATCGATCAGCCGTTGAAGGCCGGCGCGTTCCATCCACAGGTGTTGCGTCGATTCGGTCAAGCGATCCCCGCCGGCGAGCCGTCAATCAACCACCGAGGGTACTGCGCTTTGCCTGCGGTGGAAGACGCCTGGCCGATAAAGCCAGCGATCGCACGACGAACTGCGGGGCGCTTCGCCACAGGCTGCATGGGGCCTCCCGAGCCCCAGCCGCTGAGGTAGCCTGCGGGCCATGCGGCCGGACTACGTCATCGTCGGGAGTGGTCTCGCGGGGTTGTCCTTCGGCGCCCTGATGGCGCGCTTGGGCAAGCGCGTCCGAGTGCTCGAGGCCCACTACCTGCCCGGCGGCTACGGCCACACCTTCGAGGTGGGCGAGCGCTACCGCTTCAACGCTCAGCTCCACTACGTCTGGAACTGCGGTCCAGGCCAGACCGTCCACAAGTTCCTCTCCAAGCTCGGGCTGGCCGAGGAGGTGACCTTCGAGGAGTACGACCGCAACGGCTTCGACCACATGCGAATGCCGGGCTACGCGCTCGACATCCCCTACGACCTGGGCGAACTCTCCGCCCGCCTCGGTCGCCTCTTCCCCCGCCACGCCGGCCCGCTGGCGCGTTTCGTCGAGGAGGTGCGGCGCACGGCCGAGGAACTCGACGCCTTGCCCCGGCCGCTTGGCCCTCTCGCGTTGCTGCCGCGGCTCCACCGGCTCACCCGGGTGCTGCGCTACCGCAAGGCCACACTGCAGGACGTGTTCGATCGCTTCGGGCTCCCCCTTGAGGCGCAGACCCTGCTTGCGCTCCAGTGGCCCGACTTCCTGCTCCCGCCGGGGCAGCTCTCCTTCTTCGCGTGGGTGATGCTCTTCGTCGGGTACACCCGCGGCGCCTATTACCCGACCCGCCACTTCGAGCACGTGGTCGACTCTCTCGTCCGCGTGATCGAGAAGCATGGCGGCGAGGTCCGCACTGGACACAAGGTGACCGAGTTCGTCGTTGAGGGAGACCGTGTCTGCGGCGTCGTCGCCGAAGAGATCGATCGGCGCGGCGTGCCGACGGGCAAGGCGGAGGAGCACCGCGGCAGCGACGTGGTCTGCAACATGGACCCGCGGCGCGCCGCCGAGATGATCGGGCTCGGCCGCTTCTCGCCAGCGCTGCGGCGCAAGCTCGATTACGACTACTCCCCATCGAACTTCATGGCCTACTGCGTCGTCGAGGGGCTCGACCTGCGCGATCACGGTTTCGGCCGCTGGAACCTCTTCCACAGCGACCACCCGGACCTGAACCAGGTGTTTCACGACATGCTCCGCCGGGGCGACTACTCGCGGCCGAGCTTCGCCGTCACGACGCCGGGCCTGCTCACCGACGTGAAGGGCGACTGCCCGGAAGGCCAGCAGATCGTCGAGTTCCTGACCGTCGCCGACTACGCGCGCTTCCGAGATCTCGGCCTGTCGGATCCGCGGGCCTACCGAGCCAAGAAGAAGGAGATCTTCGAGCGGATCCTCGACGTCATGGAGCGCGACTACGTGCCGGGCTTCCGCGACCACCTGGTCTTCACCATGACCGGGAGCCCCACCACGAACGAGCGCTTCTGCTGGAGCCCTGCCGGCCATTCCTACGGCTCGAACATGACCCCCGAAAACATCGGCCCCGGGCGTCTCGATCATCGCAGCTCGCTCGACCACTTCCACTTCTGCAACGCGTCGTCCGGCTTCGCCGGGTTCGCCGGCACCATCTGGACCGGCTGCCGGCTCTATGAGCAGTTGAGCGGAGAGAAACTCCTCTAGGCGAACGCGATCGAGCCGCTAGAGCCGGCGCCCTCCGATCCGCTCGGAGACGTGCAGTGCGGAGCTCACCGCTCCTTCGTGGAGGCCGTCGCCGAGCCACGCACCGGCGTGGTACGTGCGGTTCTCTCCCTGGGTCTCGAGCACTTCCTCCCGGTGCAGCAGCGCGTCGACGGTGTAGAGGGGCGTGTGGTGGGGCTGCTCGTGGACGATGCGGGACGGGTCGATCTCGTCCTCGAGACCGTAGGCCAGGAAGTAGTGGGTGGGGTGGTCGGCCGGGAGGCCGGCCAGGCGGTTCAGGTAGGCGTTGTATCCGGCGCCTCCGCCGGACGTCTCGAAGAGGTCGAACTCCGAGTAGAAGTGGACGCCGCGGCGCGCATGGGGGCCCGTGTCGGTGTGGATCACGGTGCGCATCCGGTTGGCGTGCCAGCTCGCGAAGCGCTTCGTCTCGGCGGCGGTCGGGTCGGCGAGGAGCGCGAGGGTCTGGTCGGGTGGTGCGGCGAAGACGACCGCATCGAACTGCGATACCTCACCGCTCTCGAGGCGAACCTCCACGCCGCTCGGCGAGCGCGAGATCGCCGTGATGCGCGCTTCGAGCACGATCCGGGCTTCGATCGCCTCGTCGATTCGTCGCAGATAGTCGTATGTCCCCCCTCGGATGGACGTCCAGGACGGCCTTCCCGTGAATGCACGCAGGACGGGGACGGCCAGCGCCGCGGGGATGGCGGCGGTCTCCGGGTAGGGGATGCTGTAGGCATACATGAGCAGCATGCGCATCCAGGTCGCGTACGCTCCGGCCTCCAGGCAATCGCCGATCGAGCGCGGGTAGAGATCCTCCGCCGCCAGGCGCTCCGTTCGCCGCTCGAAGCGCCGCTTCTGCAACACCATGGGAAGCAGGCGCGCGGTTGCGGCGAGGCGTTCGAGGCGGCTGCGGCTTCCGAGCGCGATGTTTCCGCGCGACCGGAAGTGCCGGCCGTCGGCGAGGAAGAGCGCCGTCGTGCAGGGCACCGGCCGCCGCTCCACCCCGAGTTCGTCCAGCAGCCGACTCAGCGTGGGGAAGCGCTGCTCATCGAACTCGACCACGCCGGCGTCGAGGAACAGCCCCGGGTCGAGTCCCTCGCACGGCACGTTCCCGTGGAGCGTCCGCACGTGGCCACCAGGTGCGCTAGCGGCCTCGAAGACGGTCACCTCGTGGCGGCCGCGCAACAGGTAGGCCGTCACCATTCCTGCCGCTCCGCCCCCGACGATGGCAACTCTCATGGGGATCGATGGTAGCGCGGAGCTCCCAGGCCGGGACCGCCTATCCGCCTGATTCCCGATCCTCCTCGCGCTGCTCGCGATCGGGCCGCTCGTCGTCCAAAACACCTTGGCGACGTTGATCCGGCCACGCTCAAGAGAACCAGGAAGCCTCGACCGGATCGGGCATGGGCCGTAGGGTCTCCGCCATGGCAGACGTCCTCCGCTACGGATTGATCGGCTCCGGCATGATGGGCCTCGAGCACGTCCGCAACCTGCGTCTCTTCGACGATGTGGAAGTGGTGGCCGCCAGCGACCCCAGCGAGGCTTCACGCAAGTATGCGCTCCTCACCAAGCCCGACCTGGCGGTATTCGAAGATCACCGCGAGCTGTTGGCCCAACCCGGTCTGGACGCCGTGATCATCGCGTCGCCCAATCACACTCACGTGAACGTGCTGTCGGATGTGCTGGCCACGGATCTCCACGTGCTGGTGGAGAAACCTCTCTGCACCACGGTGGACGATTGCCGCAAGGTGGAGAACGCCGCCAAGGGGAGGATGGGCCTGGTCTGGGTGGGGATGGAGTACCGCTACATGGCGCCGGTGGCGCGCCTGGTCCAGGAAGTGCAGGGCGGCGCCGTCGGCGAGCTGCGCATGCTGGCGATCCGTGAGCACCGCTATCCCTTCCTTCCCAAGGTGGGAGACTGGAACCGCTTTTCACGCAACACCGGCGGCACCCTGGTGGAGAAGTGTTGCCACTTCTTCGATTTGATGAACCTGATCACCGCGGCGCGCCCGGTGCGCGTCTTCGCCTCGGGTGCCATGGACGTGAACCATCAGGAGGAGCGCTACGAAGGCGAGAAGCCCGACATCCTCGACAACGCCTACGTGATCGTGGACTACGAAGACGGCCGGCGGGCGCTGCTGGACCTGTGCATGTTCGCCGAGGCCTCGCGCAACGAGCAGGAGATCTGCGCCGTCGGCGACCGAGGCAAGGTGGAGTGCTTCGTGCCCGAGTCCAACCTGGTTGTCGGCACGCGCATGCCGCGCGAGGTGAGGACCGAGTACGTGCCGGTGGACGAGACGATCCTGAAGGCGGGCTTCCACCACGGCGCCACCTACTTCCAGCACCGCGCTTTCGCCGATGCCATCCGCGCCGACGCGCCGCCGGTGGTGGGCGTCGGCGACGGCCTGCTGGCGGTAGCGGTGGGGCAGGCGGGCGAGATCTCTGCACGCGAGAAACGGCCCGTCGAACTCTCCGAACTGGGGGTCGGCTGATGCGTTGGCTACTTCGCGGCCTCGGCATCGCAATCGTGCTGGTGCTGATCGGGGCCGGCTGGATCGCGTGGCGGCTGCAGGATCGGCCTGATCTCTCGCGCTACGCGCAGTACGAGCTGCCGGCCGCCGCAGTCAGTGCCAGCGCGCCGCGGGTCACCGTGAGCTTCCTGGGCGTGGCCACCCTGCTCATCAGCGACGGCGAGACCCACTTGATGACCGACGGCTGGTTCACCCGCGTGGGCCTGTCCGATCTCCTGCTGCAGCGCGAGGTATCCCCGGACGCGGACGCCATCGCCCGCGGCCTGCAGCGCGCCGGCGTCACGAGCCTGGCGGCGGTGATGCCGGTGCACTCCCACTACGACCACGCGCAGGACGCGCCGGAAGTGGCGCGGCGCACGGGCGCCATCCTGCTGGGCTCCGAGTCCACGGCTTGGATCGGCCGGGGCGCGGGCTTGCGCGAGCAGAAGATCCGAGTGGTAGAGCCCGGCGTGCCCCAGCGCTTCGGGAAGTTCAAGGTCACCCACATTCTGTCGAAGCATGTGCCGCTGCCGAACGGCGCACACGAGGGCCCGCCACTGACGGCGCCGCTGGTACCGCCGGCGACCGCCCTCGAGTACCCCCATGGGCGGCGCGTGGTCGATCCTGATCGAACATCCCCTCGGCACCGCGCTGGTGCAGGGCAGCGCGGGCTTCGTGCCCGGCGCGCTGGAGGGCCGTCGCGCCGACACCGTCTTCCTGGGCACGGGCGCCCTGACCCGCCAGTCCGAGGCGTACCAGGACGCCTACCTGCACGAGATCCTGGACGCCGTGGAAGCGCGTCGCGTGATCCCCATCCACTACGACGACCTGTTCGCCCCGGTGGGCGAGGCCCTGGTGCCTTCGCCCACGTTGGTGGAGGACGTGCCCGGCGGTTTCGATCGGGTGCTGCGCTGGGTGAGCGAAAGAGAAGAGCGCAGCTTCGCACTCCTTCCCTGGTGGACGCCGGTGGTGCTGTTCGAGTGACCGGCTAGCGCTCGCGCTCGGACTCTCGCGGATCGAAGCGTTCAGCCGGTGCGCAACTCGCCCGCCTGTCCCACCATCACATCCCTGCCGCAGAACTCTTCCCGGGTCATCGCCGCAGCGAGTTCGGCGTCGCGTGTCACGGCAATGGTCCTGCGGCCGTCGGGAAGCTCGCAGACCGCAATGCCCTCGCTCGGATGTTCTCCAGCGTAGACGACCGTGTAGCCCAGCACCCTGGCGGGGCCTTGATGATCACCGACGATCTCGCGCCGTGTGCTGCGTGCGGCGACCTCCTCGCTGACGTCCGCGAATCGAAAGCTCTCCGCGGGCGGCGCGGTCGACCAGATTGCGAAGCCGACCTTGTTCATGAAGCCGCTGACCGTGGTCACGAGACCGGCGCTTCCGGGGTCGTCTCGCAGCACCTCGGCCATGCGGACGCTGGCCTGCAAGACGTAGTTGTTGAGTGGTCCACCCGCCGACGCCATGCCACCGGTCACGCTGAACGGGACATTGGGGGCGAGTCCCAGCTCTCGAGCGAAGACGCGTACCGGAGCGGGAAAACAGCTGTAGAGGTCGAAGTGGCCGATCTCGTCGATCCGTCGCCCGGCGAGTTCGAGGGCGCGCTGTCCGGCCACGGCCGCACCCGGGCAGCGGTGGAGTTCGTCGCGCGCCGAGAGTGGAATCATGTGATGCGACTCGCTGGCTGCGAGTGGATAGACGCGCCGCTCGTCTGGAATCCCGAGCCCCTGTGCCTTCTCGTAGGAGCACAGGATCAGGCCGGCAGCCTGGTCGACATTCCAATCGGAGTTGTGCAGCCGGGCGTAGGGGAAGGCGAGCATCCTGTTCTTCGGCGATAGCGTACGGATCTCCTCGAAGGAGACCGGTGCGCGCTTCCAGGCGTGTGGGTTGCTCGCGGCAACCTGGCTGGCGCCTGCCCAAAGCCTCGCGAGTTCGTCCTGATGGCTCACCAGATCCATCCTGTCGCTGTGGCGTAGCGCGCTCTCCATCACCGCAAAGGCGCGCACGGGAATCATCAACCCACGCTCGACCTCGAGTTCGTCGAAGAGCGCCTCTTCCGACGTGAGCCTGCGGTCGGGCTCGACATCGGTCTGCAACGTGTCCGCCAGCTCGACGCCGAGCTTTCGCGCACGCAGCTCCCGAAACCTCGCCTCCGCTCCGGTGACGAGGGCAACCTCCTCCTCACCCGCTGCGATGGCGAGGCACGCCTCGGACAGGAGCGTCTGCTGTGGCACGCCGATCTCGGCCACCGTGGTGCGTGCCTGTTTTGCTTCGAGTCGATCCGCGACCAGACGGCCTGGATCCGAATACTGCCAGAAGCCGCGGGGGACCCGGATCGAGCTCGCCTCCCGCAGGAGGGAGGGGTGACCGGAATCCTCGCCGGCGGCCAACAGGGCGTCGGCCATCAGCTCCCAGGCTTCGCGCGCCCCGCTCGGGTCTTCCAAGCGCTGCTCGATGGCGGCAATCCCCACCAGGACCGGAGTGCGCGGGCTCAGGGTCATGCTGTCCTCCTCCCGGCGAGCCGCGGCCCCGCGTCGCCGCGCGCCACGGTCTTCACTCACCAATGAAGTTGGGCTTGCGCTTCTCCTTGAAGGCTCGTGGTCCTTCACGGGCGTCCTTCGACTGCATCACGCTCGCCGAGACCTCGTTCTCGATTTGATAGGCAGCATCGAGGGGCAGGCCGCTCGAGCGCATGACTCCCTCCTTCACCTTTCGCACAGCAAGCGGGCCGTTCTGCGCGAGCCGCTCCGCCATCGCGAGGGCCCGGTCCATCAGCTGCTTCCGGGGAACGACATCGTTCAGCAAGCCCATGTCCAGTGCTTCCTGTGCGGTGAAGGAATCGCCGAGCATCAACATCTCCATCGCCTTGCAGTAGGGGACCTGGCGCGGGAGTCGAGTGAGGGATCCGCCGCCGGGCAACAGGCCCACCTGGGTTTCGGGCGTGCCAAAGATGGCGTGATCCGCGGCAATGCGCAGATCGACGGCGTTGGTCAGTTCCGTACCACCGCCGAGCGCCCGCCCATTGACCGCCACGATCACGGGCTTGTAGAGCTCGAAGCCGCGCAGGATCCCGTCCAGGAATTGCTGGAGATCCCCCATCAGCTTCTCGTCCCACTCGTCCTCTGGCTGACGCGCGCCGGTCATCAACGGCATGGTGAGCTTGAGATCGCCGCCCGCACAGAAGTCTTCGTCGCCGGTGCCGGTCAAGATCGCAACGCGCAGATCGTCGTTGTCGCGGTACTCGTGCCAGGCTGTGGCGAGCTTGACCAGCATCTGGGGGCTCAGGCTGTTCTTCGCGGCGGGACGATTCATCGTCAGGATCATCACCCCGTCGCGTTGCTCGACGAGCAGGTGGCTCTCGGATTCGCTCATGTTCTGCTCCTTGGCGATCGGTGGCAAGCGGAGTCGCTATTCGACATCGGCCCGGGCGGTCTGGACTATAGTTCGCACGCCGAAGGCGTGTCGTCCCCATGCCTTCTACATGGTGCCAAGGCGTCAGCTTGGCGAGGAGTTCGTTCAAATGGTCCGGTCGTCGTGTCTTCCCGAGTTCGTCATGAGCCTGATTGCGTGGATCTTCGTTGCGCTGGGGGCGTGCCCGGCCGTTGCGGGCGAGGCGGAAGAAGAGGCTGGCTACGAACTCGTCCTTCGGGGGGGCCGGGTGATCGATCCCGAGACGGGACTCGATGGAGTCCGTGATGTCGGCGTCGAGGGGGGTCGCATCGCTGCCATCTCCAAACAGCCACTCCTCGGCGCGGCCGAGATCGACGCGACTTCCATGGTCGTGGCGCCTGGCTTCATCGACCTGCATAGCCACTCCCCGACACCGCTCAGCCAGCAGTATCAGGTGATGGACGGCGTGACGACGGCGCTGGAGCTCGAGGCGGGTGCGTTTCCGGTCACCGATTTCGGTCGACTCCTTCGCGAGCGATCGCTCATCAACTACGGCGCGTCGGCAGGCTACGGATCGATTCGCCTCGAGGTGAAGCTCGGAATCCGACAGCCTCACCTGCTCACGGATCCCCCGAAGCCGATCGGCCTTCGTGGGTACTGGACGGCCCTGCGTTCGCTCTTCACGACCCCGACCGAGGTCACCGAGGAGATCGCGACGGCCGACGATCGGGGGCGGCTTCGAGCGAAGCTCGAGGAAGGGTTGGATCAAGGCGGGATCGGCATCGGTCTGCCGCTCGATTACATGAGCGAGGGCGTCGATCTTCAGGAGGCGCGGGTCGTCTTCGAGGTGGCCGGCGAGCGGCAGGTTCCGCTGTTCATCCACCTCCGCCGGGGAGTGAACGGCGACCCCTCCGGTCTCCGCGAGGCTCTTTCTCTCGCGAGGGAGGCTGGTGCGCCCCTTCACATCTGCCACATCCAACACAACGCCATGCGGAACACCAGGCTCTTCCTCGACGAGATCGCGGCGGCGCGAGCCGAAGGCGTCGACGTGACGACGGAGCTCCTGCCCTACAACGCGGGCTCGGCGCTGATCTCCTCGGCGGTCTTCGGGCGGGACTGGCGGGCCATCTTCGACATCGATTACGAGGACGTCGAATGGGCCGCGACGGGTGAGCGTTTCGACGAGGCCATGTGGAATGAGTATCGGGAGAAGCACCCCGAGGGCCAGGTGATCCACCACTACGTCGACGAGGAATGGACGCGAGGCGCCCTCGCGGAGCCGGGTGTGATCGTCGTCAGCGATCTCCCCCCGATGATCGACGAGGAGAGCAAGGTCGCGCCCCACAACGGGGCGTTCGCCAAGATCCTGGGGCGCTACGTGCGAGAGGATCCACTGCTCGATCTCGAGACGGCCCTCACGAAGATGACGCTGCTGCCTGCGCAAAGGCTGGAGGCCGCCGCGCCCGTGTTCCGGCGCAAGGGCCGTCTCCAGGTAGGAGCCGATGCGGACATCACCGTTTTCGACCCCGCCACGGTGATCGACCGGGCCACCTATGCGGATCCCTACCAGGCTTCGGCCGGCATCGTCCACGTGATCGTGAACGGCGTCCCCGTGGTGAGAAACGGCACGCTACTGCCCGACGTGTACCCGGGCCGCGCGCTCTTCGGGTCGATACGCGCGCATTGAGCTTTCGAGCCGCAGTCGACCCGAGTCGTCAGCGCGGATAGTCGACGAAGAGGGGCGACGACCACGCGCGCTCCTGCACGTCAGCCAGGCAGTCGTCGCTGGGGTCGGCCCCCGCACCCACTCGGCAGGGTTGCAGTGAAACCGCCCGCCCGTCCTCGAACCGGGTGCGTAGGTTCGCGCCATTGATGGCCGGCGTGGGCGTCTGCAGCGCGCGCACGTAGTACACGGTGTCGCGCCCGAGCTCCGAGAACTCAGGATCTTCGAACTGCACTGCGCAACCGGCGGGGTCGGGTTCGCAAGCCAGGGTCAGCCACGGGTCCTCGACCAACGAAGTCACGTCTTCGTCTGCGCTCCGCTGGGGGCGGATCCGCACGACCTCGAAGCCCGCGATCGCGTGCCGCGTGTCACTCGGGTGATCGCATTCGTTCAAACACAATGACTCGACCCGTTCGGCACCGAGCGCATCGACGACACGGTCCGGGCAGCCGGGCTTCTGCACGAAGGCACCCACGGCCCGGGCTTCGAAGCGCGGTGTCGTCTTTGTTTCGACTTCGCTGCCCATCGGGTGTCGGGTGGCGTCTTCGCCGTCGCCCACGAGGTCGAACCAGAGCAGCATGCGGGGCCCGCTGGTCGAATAGACCTCGCGCCGCCTGAGTCCGTCCCAGATAGCGTCGCGATCGCGGCCTTCAGCGTGCACGGCCACCGATCCACCGGGATAGAGGAAGCTCGTCATGCGTTCGGCGACCAGTGCCGAGGATGTCATGGGGCTCGGAGGCTCGGCGCGCTGCGGATCGTCGGGTTCGCCACCACCGAGGATGAGCCGGGCGTGGAACGCGCTGCGAATCCCCACGGCATCCGTCATGCCCTTGATGGGGCCCGTCTGTTTGTAGCCGGTCGAAGGCCGCCCGCTGTGGGTATCGCTCGAGCCGATCAGTCCGAACCGGAAGCGCAATGGGTCGTCGCCTTCGTTCTCGGCGTCGCGTGAGAGGGCCAGCGCATACTGCGCGGTTCCGCGGGGGCGCAGGCCGTAGGCCGGCTTGAAGCCTCGTCGGTCCTGGCCGCAGTCGAGCCAATCCGAGGCGTCAGTGCCCGGCAACACCTGGTCGGGAGCCACCGATGCGCGCATCGTGAACTGCATGGCCTCCTGGACCCGCTCTTCGCACACATCCGCGGGCAGGTCGCCGCAGCGTTCACGAATGATCTCGCCCGCCCGCCAGCAGCAGGGCAGGTAGTCGTCGGTGGGTTCGGGGCAGATGAGTTCGCCGTCTTCGCCCGTGTCGAACTCTCGCCAGCTCCGGTACTGCTCCGAATTGCCGTGCCCCGACATGACTTCGATCAGGCTCTGCCGCCCGGGATCGTGCATGGTCGGCGTGAGTTGCTTGTCCAGGGCCGTCCCGGGCGGTGAATAGCTACCCCAGGCCGTACCGTGCGGAATCACCAGTGAGTCGAAGCCCCACTCGTCAAGCTTGCGAAAGGGGATGTCTGGAGTGGGGGCGTTCTCGTGGCAATCGACCGGGAGTTCGCGGGTGTGGACATCGGGGTCACAGGCGGGGGTGCCGAGGATCTCGTCGACCATCCAGCCGAAGTCCCAATAGGGCCGGGCGTTCAGCGGATCGATGAGCCAGGCCTTGGCCACCGTCGGCGCGCGCTCCATCCACGGGTTGACCGTGTCGGGGCCCTTCGCACTGATCGGTCGCGCGGGGACTTCGTCTTCGCCAAGATCCTTGAAGATCACGTTCTTGTGACCCCAGTGGGTCTCGGGCGTGAGGCCGACCTGGGTCCACTCCCAGCCGTGAAAAGCCACGAGATCGGGGTTGGCCGGATCGCCGGCCACGGCATTGCATTCACGCGTGGCGTCCTTCTCCATCGCCCAATGGGCGGGTGTCATCTCCATCGCGTGGTCGGTGATGGCGAAGAAGTCGAGGCCCGAGCAGTGGCGGGCGAAGTCGCAGGCATCGGCCGGGGGATGCGCGCCCTCGCCGCCGGTGATCGGCAACGAGGTGAAGAACGCATCCATCGAGTACGTGGTGTGTACGTGCAGGTCGCCGAAGAGGATCTGCGATCCCTCGCCGCGCTCGATCGGCCGGGCGGTGGTCGAGATCGCGCCCGGGTCTTGATCGGCGCCTTGGCAGCCGAGGAGTCCGACAGTGATGACCGCCAGGGTGGTTTTCGATACAAGCCGCAGCAACAAGTGGACTCCCGATAGCGCCTCGCGCTAGTCCCTTGTATCGGCCAATTCAGGTGGTCCTACCATCCTGCGCTCCCCCGCGGGTTGACCAGCGACACGACGAGTCCTGCTGTGGGGCGATCTCGGGATGGCACCACCGTCAAGATGGATCGAACCACGGCACTAGTC
>JAAETT010000681.1 GCA_024228115.1 bacterium | reverse complement strand
TAAGCCGGATCAGATTTCCTTTGTGATTTTTAATAAAAATTAGACCGTGCGCCCTCAAATTGAGTCCTTGAGTAGATTAGATTAGCTGGATCATTTTCCTTTTTTGATTTTTAGATAAAAATTAGACCGTGCGCCCTTCAATTGAGTCCTTCAGTGGATAAGATTAGTTGGATCATTTTCCTTTTTGATTTTTAGATAAAAATTAGACCGTGCGCCCTTCAATTGAGTCGTTCAGAGGACACGATTGAAAATAATAACAAAAGAAATTTTGAATAATAATAATAACAGCTTTGGAATCTATTTTCCTTTGTTCTACATGACATATTTGCATGTCATAATTTTGGGATGTGAACCGCGGTTCCTTGTTGTTTCTGATGGAGACAGAGCAAAAACAATGACAGATTCGGGAACCCTGACCTTGGTTTGCCCAGAAAAACAATTTCCCTTTGTTCTATGTGACATATTTGCATGGGACATAATTTTAGGGTGTGAACCATGGTTTCATGTGGTTTCTGATGGTGATAGAGCAAAAACAATAACAGATTCGGAATCCCCAACCTGGATTTGTTCAGAAAAACTATTTTCCTTTGTTCCATGTGACATATTTGCAGGGTTCATAATTTTGGTGTGTGAACCATGGTTCCAAGTGGCTGCTGATGGCGATAGAGCAAAAAAAATAACTGATTCAGAATCCCTGTCCTGGACTTGCTCAGAAAGAGTATTTCCCTTTGTTCTATGTGGCAGATTTGCATGGATCATAATTTTGGGATGTGAACCATGGTTCCATGTAGGTTCATGATGTTGGTGGACCAAACCAATAACAGAATCAGAATCTCCGGCCTTCATTTGCACAGAAAAAATGTTTGCTTTTGTTCTGTCAGACATCTTTGCAAGGGTCATAATTTTGGGGTGTGAACCATGGTTCCAT
>JAAETT010000680.1 GCA_024228115.1 bacterium | reverse complement strand
TCAAGTCAATCCGATACCGCTTCTTCGACATACGGGCCCCATGAATCGGCCCGCGACACGGCGAGAACCGATTGGCTGCGGGGGACGCAGTGCTTAGCATGACAACACTTCCGCCTTTGGTCGATACAAGGGACTAGGCTCCAATGCTTCGGAGGCCGACATGCTCATCCGCACCCCGCTCCGCCGGAATCGCGCCGCGGCCTAGCGCCGCCCGATTCCGCCTGCGCGCAGCCCTGGCTGCGCCCGCCTTCCCCGTGCACCGGAGTCCCCTTGGACCGCCATTCGCTTCGGGAGATCGTCGCCTGCTTGCCCCAAAGCCGGACGCTCTTCCCCTACTTCCGTGACCGTTACGCCTTTCAACTCCTGGGTTGGATGGCGCAGGACGGAGCGAGCGTTCGCTCACTCCGAACGGGGCCGTATGGCTTTTTGCTGGACAAGGCTTCGGTCCGCCAACATCTCGCCAGGCTCCCTGATGGGCAGGTGCCGGACGGGTACTTCGGGAGCTTCTGGCCGGCCGAAACCCGCCAGTTCCGCCTCTCCTTGTCGGGTTGGGGCCACGATCGGCAGTGGGGACGGGATTGGTATCAGACCTCCCGCCCGGGCTGGAACCTGGTCCTGCGCCTCGACCTTCCGGCGAGCCACGCACGCCGCTACCAACGCCTGATGCGCCCCGCGGGTTGGGACCCCTTCTACGAAACCCTTCATCCCGTCGCTCGGCGCCCCGCCATCAGCCTGGCTTGGGTCCGTCTGGATCTCGATCTGGCCCGCGGCCAGGCGCTGATCGAAGAGATCCAGAACGATTGGCTGCGCCGTGCGCTGGAGTTGGATCGGGCCGTCGCTGGCTTGCCCCGCGCAGAGCGAGAAGCCTACCTCCATTGCCAGTTCTCGGATGCAACCAGTGACACCCGTTGGCAGGTCTTCCGTCGGGAAGATCTAGCGCCGCTCGAAGCGATCTGGGACGAAGCGATGCTTTCCGCGGCGCTCTTCTTCCTTCGCGACGAGTTGGGGATTGGCGAGGTATGGATGCACAGCCATCTGAGTGCACGGCTTCTGCGCGGCGGCATCCCTCCCCGCTCTCTCTACGAGAAGCTTCCGCGGCGGTTTGGCTTCCGGCGGACGCGCGCCCTTCCTCCCTGGCTACGCGAACACCCGAATCGGCGCTGGCGGCGAAAGCTACGCGAACGCCCGCCGACGCTCTTCTACACCCGCCTCGCCTGACGCGACGCTCAGGCGGGCCTTACACCAGCCAGTGCCTGGCTGGCGCGCTTGTCCTCGGCCTCGGCCGCGGCTTCCAGCTCGCGGAAGGACGCATCGATCGAGCTGACGAACGAGCCCAGATCCGGCAGCTGGTCGAGATCTGCAGTGAAGCCCCAGTAGAGCGTCCCGGCGTAGCTGAACAGCGCGACCCCGAGGCCCTGGTTGGGGAGCAGGTTCACGACCGGAAAGCAGGCCTCCACCTGGGCGCCGAGCAGATACAGCGGCACCTGGGGCCCGGGCACATTCGTGACGACCAGCGTGTAGGGGCGCCCTCGGGCGGCGCTCCGCACGGCCAGCGAAAGGAGCGTCGCGCTCGTCCAATCGCTGACGGCGGCCAACACCTGGGCACCCATCGCCAGGCGCGAATCCTTGAGTTCGGCCATCGTGGCGTGGACCCGGTCGAGTCGGGTAACCGGGTCTGCTTCGTCGACCGGAAGTTCCGGCATCAAGAGCGCAATGCGGTTGCCGAGCGTGCCGCGCTCATCCTCCGAACGCAGGCTGACCGGGACGTTGGCGCGTACCTCGAGGCTTTCCGGATCCACCCGTCGAAGCCTGAGGAAATCTCGCAATGCGCCAGCTACCGTCGCCAGGACCACATCGTTGACGGTCCCGCCTAACGACTGCTTCACGCGCTTGACGCGCGCGAGATCCATCTCGTGCCAATCGAACTTGCGGTGAGGGCCGAGCGGTTGGTTGATCGGCGTTTCCGAGGCGTTGTGCAGCCCAGCTCCCAGCGTCTCGCCCAACGCCTGGGCGCCTTCGCGAATCCGCTCCGCCAACGCGAAGGGATCGCGCAACATGTCCGGGGCCGAGCGGACGGCCTCGGCCGCGTCGGAGAACCGCCGGGCCAGGTCGCCTGTCAGCATGTCGATGCCACTCGGCATGGGCCGGGGCTTCCACGGCGGAGCCGGTGGACACAAGACCTCCTCATCCGGGCTCATCAGGATGGCCATCAGGTCGACACCGGAAACCCCGTCGATCATGCAGTGATGAACCTTTTGCACCATCGCGAAGCGGTCGCCGCCGTCGAGGCCTTCAACCACCCAGATCTCCCACAGCGGGCGCTCCCGATCGAGGGGTTGGGAAAGCACCCGCCCCGAAAGCTCCTTCAACTGAGAGGCGTCACCCGGCAGAGGCAGAGCCGTATGTCGGACGTGGTAGCTGAGATTGAAATGGGGATCGTCCACCCAGACCGGGTGGTTCTCGACAGGAATTCGCGCCAACCGCTGGCGATAGCGCGGCAGCAGATGCAGGCGCGATCCGACGTACTCCCGAATCCGGTCGATATCGACGCCGCCATCGGGCGTCTGCAAGGGGCCGCTCGAAAAGACGAGCGTGGCTGCGATGTGCTGGTGGTGGCTCGGCGTCTCCAGGTCGAGAAATGTGGCGTCCTGGGCGCTGAGCCGGTCGTAGCTATCCGACATGCCCGTAGCATACACCCCACAAGGCCCCGGGTGGCGGCATGGCCATTCCAACTTCATGACCGTTGCCTACGTTCCGCTCCCGATGGCCACCGCTTCCGCTGCCGACCTGCGCTTCGAACCCCGGCGCGAGGCCTGGGTGATCGGCGGAATCATGGCTCTGGCCGCCGTCGTTCGGATCGTGCGCTGGCAAGGCCTGGCCGTGATGTTCAACGATGGCCCGATCTTCCTGGCCCTGGCGCAGGCCATCGAATCAGGCCTCCCGGATCAAGCCCTGGCGCATCCCTTCCATCCGCTCTACTCGGCGCTCGTAGCCGGGCTGCATGGGCCCGTCGCGAGTTGGGAAACCGCCGCCGTATCCGTCTCGGTGCTGTGCGGATCTCTCGCCGTCGGCGTGCTCTATCTCTTCGTCCGGGCTCTCCACGGCCGGGCCGCCGCCTGGATCGCCGCCCTGCTCTTCGCCGTTCACCCCGGCGCGATCGAATACACCGGCGACATCCAGAGCGAAGGCACCTACCTGTTGTGCTTCCTCTCGGCGGCCTACCTGTTGTGGCGCGGGCTCCGTTCGGAAAGCCCATGGTTGGGCCTGGCCGGCGGGTTCGCGGCGGGGCTGGCGTACCTGGCCCGCCCGGAGGGCCTGGGCATCGCATTGGTCGCTGGCGGCCTGGCGTTGTTCGAAGGCTGGAAACGCGGCGCGCCCCTCGGTCGTTCCGCCCTCCTGGCCGGCGCGATCGGCCTGGGGGGAGCGCTGGTCGTCGGCCCCTACGTGGGTTTTCTCCATGCCCAGACCGGCGAGTGGACCTTTACGCAGAAGAAATCGATGGCGGTGATGACGGGCCTCGAGGCACCGCCCCGCGACGGGCCGAACCCGGTCCTCCCGAAGATCAACCGCGCCGGCCGGCCGGCCGAAAGCCGACTCGTCCCGCCGAAAGACCAACTCGCAGCGAGGCTTCCCGAGGAAACCCGCGCCTCCGCCGCGGAACGTTATGCCGAGGCCATCTTCGACGTGGCAAGAACGCATCTTCGGGCCCTGCGCTACGAGGGCGCGATCCTGCTCCTCGCGGGGCTGATGCTCGGGGGCCTCGGCCCAGCCGGGCACCGTGCCCGTTTCATCGGCGGGGTCCTCGCTGCCTACGCGGTCGTGCTGCTCCTGCTCGCCGCCAACGTCGGCTACGTAAGTGGACGCCACGCCCTCCCGCCCCTCGTCTTGACCTTCGGGTATGTTGCCAGCGGCGTGCTCGCGCTCGGCCAGTGGGCCGGGCGCTCGTCTGGAAACGCTGCCGGGCGCCTGGCCCTCGCCTCGATTCTCGTGTTGGTCACCGGCATCGGCCTGGGCAAGGCCTTGCCCCCTGATCGCAGCGATTCACGAGCCGAGCGCATGGCAGCCGAATGGCTCGGAACCCAGGACATCTCCGTACGAGGCCTCGGTGCCCGCAAACGCCGCATCGCCTACTACGCAGACGTCCCGTTCGTGAAGATCCACGGGCAGGAACGCTCCGCGGGCAAGATCTGGACGAGGGGCGCGTCCCATCTCATCCTGAGCGATGAGGCGGGGCATTATCCGATGCTTCGCGAGAGCCTGCCGACCGAGGCCGTGCTCCTGCACCGGATCGAAGCGCCGGCTCCCGGAGCCTCCATCTACGAACTGCCGATGCCGGAGCGCTTCCAGAAACGGCAGCGCTACCGCGAAGACAACCTCATCGACGCAGCGCCGTAGCCAGCAACACCACAGCCGTGTTGACGAACAGGCCGATCACGCCCACATGAACGCCACCGATCCGGCGTGCGATGAAGAGCGAGGCTCCGACGGCCACCAGGGTACCCGCCGCCACGCCTAACAGCGCCGCCTGCGCCGAGATCCGGCGCCAATGAAGCGCGATCAAGAACGCCGGGACGGCCTGGATCAGAAGCTCCATCTTGAGCTCGATCAGCGACCACAAGGTGAGCCGAGGCAGAAGCGCCACGCCGACCGCGACGAACATGGCCACCGCAGTGATGCGCTTGGCGAGCTGTGTGGTCTCGGCGCGGTTTCGATCTCGGCCCATCACGTCGACGGCGATCACCGAACCGAGGGAGAGCAGCACGGAATCGGCCGTGGACATGATGGCCGCCAACGCTCCGAGGAAGACCAATACGGCGAGCAGCATCTGGGCAGGTCCGAGTTCGGCCCAACTCGCGAGCAGCCTCGGCATGACGGTATCCGCCTGAATCTCGCCGAGGCCCCCGAGCCGCGGAATCGCGGCCAGGCCGATCAACGTGACGACCAGGGTCGTCGTCAACGGCATGAAGGTCATCAACGAGAACGCGCGTTTCAGCGAAGCGCCGCTCTTGGCGGCGAAGATGCGTTGGATCGCCTGGGGATAGACCACGCTCGCGGTGCCCAGCAACACGATCGTGCTGGCCCAGTTGGCCTGCTCGGTCGCATCCGGCACGCGGATCGCATCCGGACGGATCTCTCCAATGGCCGCGCTCACCGCAGCCAGCCCGCCGGCTTCTCCGATCAGCCAGAACAGGAGCGCGAGAAGACCGCCTCCCATCAGCAGCCCCTGGGCGGAATCCGTCCAGGCAACGGCGCGCATGCCTCCCAGGGTCTCGTACATCAGGATCATCGCGGCCAGGCCGATCACGCCGACGGGAAACGGGACCAGGCCGCCGGTGACTTCGCTCGTCACATGCCCCATCGCCACCAGCTGGGCCACGAGGAAATTGCCGAGCGCGATGGCCATCAGGACCGAGATCGCGATGAGCAATGCCCTTCCCGCCGGCTCGCCGCCGAACCGGTGACGAATCCAATCCCCGGGCGTCACGAAGCCGTGCCGGACTGCGAGTGGCCGGAGCTTGGGCGCCACGACGTGGAACATCACGATGATCGACATCATGAATCCGGTCGCCATGATCCATGAGAAGCCGCGGCGGTAGGCTTCGCCCGGATACCCCAGAAGCGAATTCCCGCTGTACGCCGTGGCGTAGAGCGTGAGGAAGAGCACGAACGTTCCGAGGCCACGGCCTGCCAGGAAATGATCGGCCGGAGAGGTATCGACCCGGGCGCGCCGAGCGAATTCGGCGACGACCACCAGGCCCACGAGATAGATGCAGAGCGCGATCGCGCCAACGCTGCCGAAGCTCAAGACCCTTCGTCCTCGTCGTCCAGGCTCGGGTCGTCCACCTCGGTCAGGGCCCACGCCACCGAATTGAGGACAGCGATCGCGACATAGCAGGCCAACGCCACGCCCACCCAATCCGGTAGCCCCAGCCAGCCACCGGAGGCGCCACCTTCGGGAAGGGCGCCAGCCTCGCGGTACCAGGGGATCGAGAGCACGTAGAGAACTCCGATCGCAACGAGGAGTCCACTGCGCACCCGCGAGGCCATGGCGGGATTCATAGCACGGCGTCCGCGGCTACAGAGACGCGCTTGCGGCGAGCTTCAAGGCTCGACCTCGGGGCCGAAGAGAGGAAGCGGCTCGAGTTCGAGGCAGGCCGGATCATCGTTGCTCACGCGGTTCACGCGCTTGCCAACACGCCGGGCCTCGAGGCCTCGCGCGATCCCGGGCTCGCAGAGAGCGAGGGCCTCCGCTGGATCGGTGGCCGGGTCAAGCCACAGCGAGTACGCCGAGGGCGAGAGCAGGACGGGCATGCGGGTGTGGACCTCGCGAACCGCCCCGACCGCCTCGCAGGTCAACAACGCCACCGTTTCCAGCTGTTGCCCCTGGCCATCGTCCCAATGCTCGTAGATGGCCGCCATTGCGAACAACGCCCCACCGGGAAGCGCCAGGTGGTGGGGGAGCTTGCCGCCCCGGGCCGCCTGCCACTCGTAGAATCCGTCGGCCGGCACCAATGCTCGCCGCCTCTTGAAGGCGGCTCGAAAGCTCGGCTTGGTATCGACGGTTTCGAGCCTGGCGTTGATCAGCCGGGGCCGTCGTTCGGCTGCTTGGCCCAACCCGGGAGGAGCCCCCAGCGGCGCAGCTCGAGCTGGCGTTCTCCATCCGCCTCTCCGGTGTCGGGATCCAGACGCACCACCGCCACATCCTGGCCGGGAGCCACGTTGTACCTGGGGGCAAGGGCCGGCACCGCCCGGAGATCGAAATGGGCCGCGATCTCCGAACCCGATTTGCTGAGCGTGAATCGCCCACACACCCCGCTAGAGTAGCTCGCTGTCATGACCAACCCGCCCGTCTACGAAAGCCAGAACATCCTTCCCCTCCGCAGCCTGGTCTTTCGGGCGGCGCTGGGCGGCATCCTGATGGGCCTGGCCAATCTGGTTCCCGGAATCTCGGGCGGCACGATGCTGCTGGCGGCGGGCGTGTACCCGGCTTTCATCGCGTCGATTGCCGAGGTCACGACGCTCCGCTTCGAACGCCGCGCCCTGATCCTGCTCGGCATCGTGGCCGGTTCAGCGGGCACCGCAATCCTGCTCCTGGCTGGCCCCACCCGCGATCTGGTCGTCGAGCAGCGCTGGATCATGTACAGCCTGTTCGTCGGCCTGACCCTCGGCGGCGTACCGCTCGTGTGGCGTCTGGCGCGCCCGGCCACCCCCGGCTTGTGGGCTGGCGCCGCAGCCGGCTTCGCGATCATGGTCGCGATGGCCCTCGGCGATACAGGGCAGACCAGTAATGAAGCCTCGACCGTCCTCCTGCTCCTCTCGGGCATGGCCGGCGCGGGAGCGATGATCCTGCCGGGCATCTCCGGTGGCTACCTGTTGCTCCTGCTCGGCCAATACATTCCGATTCTCGGTGCGATCGACAAAGCCAAGCAAGCACTGCTTGGCGAAGCCGGCTTCGACCTGACGCTCCTCATGGAAGCGGCGACGGTCGCGGTTCCTGTCGGCATCGGCATCGTGGTGGGCATCGTCGGCATCAGCAACCTCTTGCGTTGGACGCTAGATCGCTTCCCGAAGGCCACCCTCGGTCTGTTGCTCGGCCTGTTGGTGGGTGCCGTCGCGGGCCTATGGCCCTTCCAGCATGGGGTCGCGCCGGAAGCCGGTGACGTCATCAAGGGGCAGGTCATCAGCACGGCAGACATTGCGGAGATTGATCCCGAAGATTGGCGCGTCGAGCGATTCGGCCCGAGCAGCTCGCAACTTTCCGGTGCCGCCGGGCTGATCCTTGCCGGGCTCGCTGCCACCCTGCTGATCGATCGGGTCGGCCGTCGAAGCAAAGACGACGGAGAGGGCTGAGCGAGTCGCCATCCTGGGAAAGGAACTTCCCATCTCTCCTGCCCAGCGATAGGCAATCCGTCGGCAGCCGTCCGCGGAAGGCCCCGCCCCTGGAGGGCGATCGGCCTCCGGGGGCCCAGCCCCCTTCCCGCGCACGCTTCTTGCAGCACCGCTCCCTGGAGTTCTGCGCAGAAATGCAGGTCTCCGGGAGGTGAACATGTCTTGCACATCCGCGATGACTCGCTCGCTGATCGTCTTCCTCGCCGCCAGCGCTCTGGCCTGCGCGACCGGAGATACCGAACGAGGGGTCGAACGCAATCCGACCTTCGATTTCGGCGTTGGCGCCAAGGTGATCTTGCCTGGGCAAAGCATCCCGATGCCCGACCCCAACAAGCCAGGGACTGCGCCAGGGGCTGGTGAGATCACATTCCTTGGCGGTTCGAAGAGCAAGGAGGACGGCTACCGAAAAAAGATCTATGGAGGCAAAGGCCTGGCCAAGGAAGCCGTCAAGGCGCCGGCTGCAGTTATCGCCGGGCCTGCAGCGGCCGCCGTTGGAGCAGCGAAGGGGGCCGGCCCGAGCCAACAGCAGACCCAGAGCAGCAACACCGGCCAGAGTCAGCGGCAGACGAGTCGAGGCGCGCCGGCTCCCAGCGCTTCGCCCGTCCCGCAGGTGCCCGTGGCCCCCACTGATCCCCATCGAGCCGTCGAGAACGCCCGACTCGCGAATATGGAACGCCAGCTGGGCCCGCTTTCGGGCGGCAACATGCCTCCCATCCCGATCCCCATTCCGGTCCCCCCTCAGGGCTCGGAAACGGCACCGGAGCCCACGCGCCACGCATCGGTCGCCCCGACGGGGCGCTCTTTCTCGATCGCCGATGAACTCGCCGTCCTCCAGGCCGGCTTGCCTCCGAAGGCGCGCCCGGAAGACGTGGCCCAAGCGCGGGCATCCGAAAGCACATCCGAAACCGCGCCCCGTCGCGGCGGTGTAGCGGACGAGGTCTCGGATCGCGACGGGAACGGCCGCCCGGACCGCTGGGTCTACCGGCACAATGGCAAACGCGTGCGCGAGCTCTTCGACGAGGACGGTGATTCCGCCCCGGATCGCACGGTCTATTTCGACCGGGATGGATCCCAACAGAGCGTGGAGGAAGACACGAATCTGGACGGGCGCCTCGATTCGTGGGCCGAGTACCGGAAGGGCGAGATGGCCCGTCAACGCCGCGACACGGATTTCGACGGCTTCCTCGACACCTGGATCTTCTATCGCGAAGGTGAGATCGCACGGGAAGAACAGGATCTGAATGGCGACGGATTCCGAAACCGCATGGCTTTCTACGAAAGCGGTAAGGTCGTCCGCGAACGCGAGGATCTCAATGGAGACGGCCGGATCGACCGGGTCACGCTCTACGACGGTGAGCAGAGGATCCGGCAGCGCGACGAAGACCAGGACGGCGACGGCCTGATCGATACCCGCTCCTACTACGAGAATGGTCGACTCGCTCGCCGAGAGCTGCTGGAGGAGATGCTCCAGGAGTCCGTGGATCCGGAGACGCTCAGCCAACCGGCATGGGACGCGCCCTCCCCGCTCGAAGAGCAGTCCAGTTGGGACGATGGGACCCGCGGCCCGCAGGATCCGTCCTGATGCCCCGAACGTTGTGGCACGCGGCCTACTTCGTGTTCGGCCTGTGGCTCTCGCTCGTGCTGCTCGTGCCGCTCACCGCACCGTGGGCCTACGCGGCGGATCCGGACATCGCGCGCATGGAGGGCCTCCTGGCCGGAGACGTCAACGCCTTCCGCCGCGAGAACCACCTGATCTCGCTCCAGCGTCGCCCGGATCTCGACGCCGTCGCACGTGCGCATTCCGAGGACATGGCCCGGCGCAACTACCTCTCTCACGCCTCCCCGGAAGGCCTGGACTGGGTCGCTCGCCTCGAGCGGGCCGGAATCACGGGCTTCTCGATGGCCGCCGAAAACGTTGGCCGGACCAACAAGGCCGGCCCCAACGCCGAGATCCTCTCGGGCTGGATCCACTCCCCAGCCCACCACCAGAACCTGGTCGCGCGCCCCTTCAACGCCACGGGCATCGGCATCGCACGCGCCGCAGACGGCAGCTACGTCTACACCCAGCTCTACCTGAGTTTCCCCCGCTGAATCCGTCGCCTCCTCGTAGGATTCCACAACGGTGCCAATCGCTTCGGTGGTCGCCCCTGGCTCAGCGAACGCGTCCCTCTACAAGAGATGCTGTCAAATGTTGTGGATCGGTGGTTGGTCAGCTCCAACGCGCGGGAGCTCTCGGCGGGTCTCTCGCCTACCAGACGCGCGGGATCAGGCGGAAGCGAACCCGAGCAGCGTACTCGGCGTAGCCGGGTAGTTCCGCGCGGAGCGTGCGATCCTCGAGCGCCGTGCGGATCACGAGCAAGATGCCCGCGAGCAGGGCCGGCACGAAGGCCGAGGCCGACGGGAGCAGGAGCGGCGTCGAGAGGATCCAGCCCAGGAAGCCGACGTAACCAGGGTGTCGCACGTAGGCGTAGGGCCCCGAATCGATCACGCGATGCCCGCAGTCCGTCTGGATGCGCACCGTCTTCTCGAAGAACGGATTCACGACCATGGACCAGATCACCAAGGCCCATCCGGGGACGAAAATGGCCAGGCCCGCCAGCCACGCTACCCCAGGCGCTCTCCATACCTCATCGCGCGGCTCGAGTACCGCGACGACGTAGACTGCGATGACCACTGCACCGAACAGCACAAGCCACACAACGTCCCAGGCCTTGGTCCCCCTACGGAAGCCTACGCGCCTGCGGATCAGCCCGGGGTTCCAGCGCTGCACGCACGCCAGGTTGATGGCCAGGGTCACGACGATGATGCCCACGTAGATCCAGCCGAGCGTCCAGTCCAGATGGCGCGCGAGCAAGAAGAGGAGCCCCGCCAAAATGATGGCCGTGCCGGCCAGACCGACGAGGGCCATCCGGATCGAGGCTTGCGAATTGGCGCGCCTCACGACCTCGGGCATTTCGTGTCCTCCTCGTCTCTCGAATTCTACACCGGAGCCGGGGCGGTACCGCAGGTGGCCGTAGATGGTTGTTGGCCGACTTTGCCGTGGCCGTCAGTCAGACGGCGCTTCGCCGCTCCAACCGAATGCCCTTGCCGAACCAGAGCGCTCGACGAATCGAGGGGCTCAGTTCTGGGCGGCTCGTCGCGCTCCGAGGCGGGCGCGGACCCGGCGATCGTTCCAGTAGAGCTCGACGTCTTGCGAGAGGTCGATCGCCTCGGGCAGGACGACATAGCCGGTGACGATCTCGTTCGCGTCGAGGTCACCGAGCCGCCCCTGAAGAATGCCGAGCTGGCGCGCGTCCGTAGCGTTGGGCTGGTAGCTCAGATGCCCCTGAAGCACCGTAAAGTTCGCGTGGAAGGCTTCGGGCCGCTTGGAACGGGCCGTGAAGATCAACACGGGCCCATCGGCCAGGCCACCGCGCGAGCTCCAAGCGCGCTGCAGAACCGCTTCGAAGGCTCGGGAATGGGCAAAGGCGACCTCGAAGATGCCCTTTCCATCCGCGGTGCGGCGCCCGATGTGCGCGGGCGCATGCTCCTGGGAAAGCTCGACGATGCGATAGAGATCGCGCAGCTCCTGGTCGGAGAGCCCAAGATCGAGGGGGCGCACTTCCCCGGGCGGCGCAGCAGCAACCGGCGGGCCGGCGGATCCCGCGCCAGCGGGGCGTGCCATACCCGGCGCGGGCGCAGCTTCCACGCTGGGCAAGGTCTCCTGGAACTCGCGCACCTGATTGGCCGCGTCGATCAGGTTGTAGGGATTGTTCGGATCGTTGCGCTCGTTCCACACATCCCATGTGTACGGCGTGGGGCGATACTCGGGGCGCACGGGCGGTACGTCTTCGGGCCGCACCCGCTTCGAGTGCTTGCACGGCACCTTGGACGCCGATTGGACGATGTACATGCTGCCGTCCGGGCAGATGCCGGTGATCGCTTCCGCGTGGACCGCTTCGGGCTGTGGCCCGAACGTTCCCAGCATCAACCCTCCCACCAAAACGACGAGCACAGAGCAACAATTCCGCATCTTCAGCTTCCACCCCAACATGACCGTCGCGAGACCGTCCGTTGACTCATTCTACTAGAAAAAGCGCTGCAGCATCAATGAGATACGTGCGCTCTTCAGGAATGTACTCGAAGCGGTGTGTGGATTTCCGCTGCTCGGGCGGGGGCTAGCGACGCCTCTTGCGGCCTGCCGAGGATTTCGATCGGCTGCCACCACTGCGCAGGTCATCGGCAGCTCCCGGTTTCCGGCCGGGCCGGCGCTTCGCCTTTCGACGGCCCACTCCCTTGGGCTGCTCCCGCAGACGCCCGGCATGTTCGTGCAAGCTTCGCACCTCGTCCGCCGTGAGTTCGCGCGCCCTGCCCCTCGCCAGGCGACCCAACTTCAGCGGGCCCATCCGGGTGCGGCGCAACCGCTGTACCGGATTCCCGAGTGCACGAAACGCGCGGCGGATCTGGTGCTTGCGTCCTTCCCGCAAGACGACGTCCACCCGGGTCGAGCGGCCGTCGTCTTCCACGCTTCGCACCCGCACCTTCCAGGGTTGCGTGGGTCCGTCTTCCAGCCGGATGCCTGTCCGAAGGCGCTGCACGCTTGCCGCCTCGACCTGGCCGCGCACCGTCACCTGGTACTCACGCTCGTTGCCGAGAGAGGGATGGAGCAGCGCCTGCGTCAACTCACCATCGTTGGTCAGGAGCACCAGCCCCTCGGATTCCGCATCGAGGCGTCCGACCGGATGAAGGCGCGCTTCTCGCGTCTCCGGCGGCAGGAGATCCAGCACGGTGCGCCTCCCCTGGCGCCCGGCCCAGGGATCCGACGTCGTGGTAAGCACGTCCCTGGGTTTGTGGACGAGCCAGTAGCTTCGCTTGCTGATGCGCAAGCGCTCGCCATCGACGCGGATGTCGTCCGTCGACGGATCGGCCCGAGCACCGAGCTCAGCAACCTTGCCGTTGACGCTCACGCGCCCGGCGCGAACCCAATCCTCGGCCTCCCTTCGCGATGCGAGCCCAGAAGACGCGAGAAGCTTCTGGAGGCGTTGGGCGCTCAGTGCAACTCGCTCGTCGGGGGCGCAACCAAAGGAGGCTCGGCCGGCGGTAGCGGGGATTCCGAAACGTCGGTCGATGCTTCCTGGGAAGTGCCTGCAGCCTCCTCATCGTGTTCCTGCCCGGCCTCCGCGGCCTCGATCTCGACATCCGGATCTGCCGCCGGAAGTAGCTCTTCGATCTCCCGGAGTGTCGGCAGATCATCGAGCTTCGGTAGCCCGAAGACTTCGAGGAAGCGCTTCGTCGTGGCGTAGAGCATCGGCCGTCCGGGCACCTCGCGGTGGCCCGCGACGCGAACCAGCTTGCGGTCGACCAGGCTCTTCACCGTGGCCCCCGCATCAACTCCCCGCACGTGCTCCACTTCAGCTCGCGTCACCGGTTGCTTGTAGGCAATCACCGAGAGCGTCTCGAGCGCAGCCCGCGAAAGGCGCAGCGGGCGCTCGGCCTGGAGTGCCCGCAAATAGCCCGAGAAATCCGGCCGCGTTCGGATCTGGTACCCCCCGGCAACTTCCCAGACTTCGAACGCGCGCTCCTGCTCCTTGTATTCCTCGCCGAGCTCCGCAACCAGCTCCTTGGCCTTGGCCGGCTTCAGGTAGGGAACGATCTGAGCAAGACGCTGGGCCGATACCGGTTCCGGTGAAGCGAGGATCAACGCCTCGACGATCTGCTTCTGCTGCTGCCTGTCCATCCCAGCTCCTACATGATCTCCGCCACGCGTTCATTCCAGGCGACTTCGCCCTCATCCGCGCGGCGCAGGTGGATCGGGCCCGTCGGCACCGAGGCTTCATCGGTTCCCTGGTAGATCCGGACCGCGTCCAGACGCACGAGCTCGAGCAGCCCGAGGAACGTGGTCACCAGCACCGGCCGAGAGGGCGCGGCGCCGGACGGACCCTGCAGGAAGACCTGTTCGAATTCGATCTGGGCCACGTCGCTCAGGACATCCATGATCGCGGTCATGCATTCGCGGACCGTGACCGTCTCGGCCTCGACCTCATGCGCATGGCTCTCGGGCTTGGCCTCCTTGAGCACGCGACGGAAGGCTTCGACCAGACGCACGAGGTCGACCGCGATTTCCCGCTCACCCTCGGGCGTTGCCTCCAGCTCCTGGGGCGTCGCCGCGTAGATATCCCGACCCAATAGCCGTCGCTCGCCCAGCTCCTCGGAGACTTCCTTGAACCGCTGATATTCGAGCAGGCGGGCAACCAACTCCGCCCGCGGATCGAGGCCATCGTCTTCCTCTTCCTCGTCATTGCGGGGGAGGATCATCCGGCTCTTGATCCAGGCGAGCGTGGCCGCCATCAGCAGGTACTCGCCCGCGATATCGAGGTTGAGCTCCTGCATGAGGGCCAGGTACTCGATGTACTGCGTCGCGATATCCGCGATCGAGATCTCGGCGATGTCCACCTCGTTCAGGCGGATCAAATGCAGGAGGAGATCGAGGGGACCCTCGAAGACTTCCAACTTGACGGAATACCCGGAGCCAAGCGGCTGGGTGCCGCTCTCGAGGGCGGCTTCGCCTCCGGCGGCATCGGGTTCGGTCGCAAAACTCATGGGACGCTCCGCGGAGGCGAGGGGTCCGGGGGGTCTTCGGAGGATACCGATTGGTGCGGAGATGCCCACGGACGATCCTGCGCCATCGAGCCCTCCCCTGCCTCTGCTGCCGCAAGGATCAGGTTGTGTCCCGGAAACTGTTGATGGCATGGCAGTTGCTCTGTGTGTCGTGCGATGCGCCCCCGCCGACACCGTTTCACGCCGCCGTACTGCCCGAATCCTCGTTGCGTTTTCCATGCAGATCCGAAGGGTTGGCGGGTTCAGCGCTTCGGGCACTACCTCCGGAAATCCGCTCCGCGCGTGGTTCAGCGGTACCGCTGTTCGCACTGTGGTCGGACTTTCAGTTCACAGACCTTCTCGCTCACCTACTGGTTGAAGCGTCCGCGGTCGCTGGGTCCCGTCTACGACGGGCTCGTCGCCTGCTCCGCCTACCGCCAGATCGCTCGCGGCCAGGGAATCTCGGCGTCGACCGTCTCCACCCACGCAAAGCGGCTCGGGCGGCATGCCCTGCTGTTTCTCGAGGCCCGTCGTCCGAACGAGCCCCCCCGAGAGCCCCTCGTCATGGATGGCTTCGAGACCTTCGAGCACTCTCAATACTACCCGTTCCACGTCAATCTGGCGGTCGGAGCCGAGAGTCATTTCCTCTACGCCTTCACGGATGCCGAACTCAGGCGAAAGGGCCGGATGACGGCTCACCAGAGGGAGCGGCGTGAGGAACTCGAGGGTCAACACGGTCGGGCCGACCCGAAGGCCATCGAAACGTCAATGGCCGAGCTCTTGCGTCTGAGTACGCCCCCTGGCTCCGAGGTCGAGGTTCGGTCCGACGAGCACCAAGCCTACCCACGAGCCTTTCGGGGCGTCCGGGAAGTGGTGGTACGCCACTCGGTGACCTCCTCTCGCAAGGCCAGGACAACGGGGAATCCGCTCTTCCCCGTCAATCGGATGGATCTGCCCTCGGTGAACACCCAAAAGCGGCCATACGTGATCACCTGAAAACCGGCCATAGAACGGGGAGTCGTCCAGGACGTTGAGGCGGGCGAGGCGGATAGCCTCGCCCGCCATGGCAAATGTCTTGGACGCAGAGAAACAGCAG
>JAAETT010000679.1 GCA_024228115.1 bacterium | reverse complement strand
ATTTGCATCTTTTAATATGTGTGTTGTGTTTTCAATTCCGTTTGCTTCTATATTATTGGCAAGTTTTCTTAATATCCGGGCTACCTCAATTTCTGGACGCTGATAATCTTCCGTGTCCATGTAAAACGCACTGTTAAGACACTGTATATCGACCGACACGCTTTCAATAATACTCTTTTTTTCCATTTTCCTACCCTCCAAATAAAGTTAAAAATAATGTTTTGCCTCTTGTTATTGAATTTCCTGCAATTCCTCAAGTTCGTCATCGGTGTACAACATTTTAAGGTTGTTGTATTCGTCTATTACGGCTTTGTATATCTTCTCAGCTTTGCGTGAATCGGTGTCGTATTCAAAGTCACTACAAAACTCGGGGAATGTGCCTACCTCATATTTTTGTAGGCAAGACAAGACACTATATGGCCTTGGTACTTCAAAGTTAGTGTTTTTATCCCATGTTTTATGTTCCCCTATTGCCTCCCTGGGTGATATCCATTTCCCTTTTACTTGCCTACCTTGAGACATTCCACGTTTAGCACTTCCATACTTATGGTATCTACCGCTACAAGCAATAGATTGTCCGAACTTAAAAGCATATGGTCTACCCTTACATTTAAGAGTAATGTTATATATGTCTCGATCTTGGTTATCATCATCAAAATACCTGCCAGTTTTTACATACTCCGCTTTGAATGTTGTTCCTGTTTTTTCTAGGAAATCATTTGCTTGCTTATCGTATTCTGTCATCTTCCTACCCTCCTAAATAAAGTTAAAAATAATGTTTTACTTACGCTTATATACAATGCATACCACATGCCATATGCATGTATAATAATAATAAAGATTGTAAGTGGTGGTAATGTAGCAGGATAGGTGTGAACATAAATATCTTAAGGGTTTTGGTATAGTAGCGAAAATGAGCGATTATAAGACAAGTTGTCTCAAAATCTGTCAGAACGAACACAACGGCAATAGACGATGACAGGATGTCAGATATGGGTAAATACCGGTAATATTTAGTGACAACCTGTCGTGTGCGATTATAGGCGATCATAACGATATGTTGCTAAAATTAAGAAACGTCAACATATCGCCCCACACCCACCGATAAAACAAGCATGTCAACACATGCAAAGATAAATTGCAAGGCCACACAGAGCAACCCACGCGCAACACCCCGTGAAATAATCTTAACACTATGATAAAATATACTTGTAATCACAAAAATCCATGATATACTGGCGGTGGATGGTGGCTGACTGAGTATCGCACCAGATGGTTGCAGTCTCCTACGCTACAATCAATATTTCGTTCGAACCACCGAACGATCCCTCATAGCCGGGAAGCCTAGTTGCTTCGCTTCGCTGCCAGCAACGTGAGTTTTTTCTTACAATTCTAATATTTCTACTTGACAATCAATTATAACTATGATATGCACATACTATGAGTACTAATACACTTGCCAAACAAGCTGATAATAAAGCAATTGACGATATGATCAAAACATTGCCAGTTCAAGCAATGAAAACACCTCTGACCGTGCCAATTATCGCTAGCTTTTT
>JAAETT010000678.1 GCA_024228115.1 bacterium | reverse complement strand
TCAAGTCAATCCGATACCGCTTCTTCGACATACGGGCCCCATGAATCGGCCCGCGACACGGCGAGAACCGATTGGCTGCGGGGGACGCAGTGCTTAGCATGACAACACTTCCGCCTTTGGTCGATACAAGGGACTAGGCTCGCTGCATGTTTCACACACCTGCGTGGCCGCAGTATCGACGCCCTCTCTCCCGCCTGAGCCCCGTCGTGGCAGTCCTGGCCTGTTCGACCCTCTTGGTAGTCGGCGCCAGCGCTCAAGACATCATCGTCTCGGGAGCCAACGGAACCGCGGGCCAGGCTGGCGCGCCGGGCATCGATGGCGGACCGGCCGGCGACGGGGAGAACGCCACGGCGGTGGACCAGAACCTAGAACCGAGCAACCTCGCTGAGGCTCGCGCCGGTCGGGGCGGCGCGGGTGGCCCCGGAGGAAACGGGCCCTCTGGAACGCCGGCGGGCGACGGCGGAGCGGGAGGCGATGGCGGGGATGCGGTCGCCACCGCGCGGAACATCTGGTTTTTCGGTGCGACCGCCACCGCCACCGGGGTTGGCGGCAACGGGGGCGCCGGCGGGCTGGGCGGCCAACCGGACGGGATTCAGGGCAACGGTGGATCCGGAGGTGACGCTTCGGCAATCGCCGAAGCGACCGCGGGGGGAGGAGCCGCAACCTCCAGAGCGACCGCGACCGCGGGCCAGGGGGCTCGCGGCGCCGTCAGCGGCGATGGTGGGGTCGCAACCTCGACGAGCAAGGCCACCGGCACCGAGGCGAGAGCCCTGAACGAGAGCCAAGGCGGGAGTGGCGGCTTCTCGTCCTTGGGTCCCGGAGTTGGCCGCGCCGGCAGCGCGACCGGGTTCGCGGAGGCGACCTCGACACTGGACGCGGCCTTCGCCCAAACGCAAGATCGCGCTGGACATGGGGGCAATGTGACCTCCGGTGTGGGAAGCGGCGGGGACGGGGCGAACGCCACATCGACCGCGACGGCACGTCAACAGACCGTGGCGGCGTCCGGAACCGGGACCGTCGGCGCTGGGAGCTTCACGAGAGCGGGCCATGGCGGCCTCGCGCGGGGAGCGGGGCATCGCGGTGGAGATGGAGGCGACGCCGTCGCAACGTCGACCGCGACGTCCGCGGCCGGACTCGACGCAGGCGCGGGGGTCGACGCGGAGGGTGGCAACGGCGGGCGCGGCGACGCCGGAGCCGACGGTGGAAATGGGGCTTCATCGACACTCGTCAACGCCGTGTCGGGTTCGACGGCAGGCGCACTCTCGCTCCGGCAAAGCGCCGACGCAGGGCACGGGGGCGACGCCTTGGGCGGAGGTGTCGGAGGATTCGGCGGCGACGCCTTCTCTCGCTTGGATGCCACGAACCCGGGTGACGGAGAGCTATCCGTCCTGTTGGACGCGACGGCAGGCGATGCAGGCGACGGAATCGGAACCCGAACGGGCGGAACAGCGACCGTGGGTGGAACGGCCACGGGCACGAGCGGCGCCAAGGTTTCCCTGAATGGTTCGGCGACCGGCCGTACCGGTAGCGGCAACTCCTCCGGACTTGGTGCGGGGGGCGCCGGGGGACAAGCGGTCATCACGGGTCTTCGTGCTACCAGCTTCGGCGGTGGCGACGTCGACGTTTCCGGTTCGGCCAGCGGTGGCGACGGCGGCACTAACAGCACCGGTGGGGCGGGCGCCGACTCCCTCCTGAACAACCTTGTGACCGGGTCTACGGATGGAGCGCTGTCTCTCACCCAGGACGCCCGTGGCGGAAGAGGCGGAAGCGCGCGGGTCGGATCCGGCGCAGGCCTGGGAGGCGCGGGCGGCAACGCGATGAGCCACCTCGACCACGCCGGTGCAGCCCGGGCTTTGCAACTCGATGCAAACGTTTTCGGTGGCATCGGCGGGCTGGGCGGCAACGCAGGCGGGTTCGGTGGAAGCGGAGGCAACGCAGATCTCCTCCTCCAGGGGACCAGCTCCGCCGGCGGGGTCACGCTGACCGGAACGTCGCATGGAGGCAACGCAGGCGGATCCAACGAGGCCACCAACAGCACTGGCGGCACGGCCTCGGCCGTCTTCGAAGCCGCGAGCGACGGCGACGGCAACGATATCTTCATCCTCACCGGAGGTTTCAACGAGCACGCCGAGGGAGGTGATGGTGGAGCCGCGGAAGCAGGCGGAGTCGGCGGCAACGGCGGGAACGCGGCCGCCAGCTCTCGCGGCACCGCCAGCGGGGACAGCCGGGTGATCGTCGAGAGCAGCGCATCCGCAGGGCGCGGAGGCGGCCGCCTCACCACCAGCAGCATCAACAGCGGCGGCGACGGCGGCGACGCCAGCGCGACGGCAACGGCAGCCAACGCGGGTTCTTCGGATGTGATCGCTCGGGTCGAGGCGTTCGGAGGGGCCGGCGGGGAAGCCGCTGGCCCCGGCCATCGAACGGGTAACGGGGGCACCGCGACCGCCACCGCGACGGGTTCTTCGAGCGGGGGAGGTCGGGTCGACCTGTCCGCCTTCGTCGTCGGAGGCGCCGGAGGACGGGGCACCGGCGGCGCCGATGGCGGCGACGGTGCGGACGCCGTCCTCTCCGATGCGCTCAGCGCATCGACTTCCGGGGACATCCAACTCCTGCTCGATGCAACCGGAGGCTCGGGAGGCTACAGCACCTCGATCGGGGGCCGGGGCGGCAACGCCCACGCCTCCACCGACACCGAACACCTCGGCGGCGGGAACCTCGATATCACGCTCCGTGCGCGAGGCGGCTCCGCGGGGCTCGGCGCCCGCGCCGGCGATGCCTTCGTTACGGGCACCGCCAGAGGCACAGCCGACGTCACGCTCACGGGTATCGCGACAGGCGGTGTCATCAACTCGACGACCTTGCCGGACCCCGGCGGCCGGTCGGGGTTCGGCAACCTCGCGGGCCACTCGACGGGTGGCGGGAAGGTGACGGTAGAAGCGACTGCGCTGCTCCAGGGCATACCGAGCCCCAACGGATCACCTGCTTCTTTGTCCCTGATCGATGCGGTGGACGGATCGACGTCGGGAGATCTGATCCTGAAGCAGACTGCCGATGGCAAGAGTCTCTTCATGTTTAGCGCGGGGTCCTTCGACGTCTCGAGTTCCTTGACGCGCACGGTGCAGTCGCAGAGCGCGGAGGCCGTGGTGAAAGCCGTCGGTGCCAACGGCACCGTCGGAAGGGAAGTACGCGCCGAAGCCGATCTCACGAACGGTGGGTCGAGCCGAGCGGACGCCCAAGCCGAAGGAGGCAACGCCGCAGCCACAGCCAACTCGAAGACCGTCGGCACCGGGAGCTCTTCGTTCTCGATCGCCCAGGCGAAGGGTGGAGTCGGCGGCGGCCTGGCCGGCACCGACGGGGAGTCCGCGGATTCCCAGGCCTTCTCGACAGCTGCGATCGACAGTTCGTCCACAGCTGCCGCCATTTCCACTGGCGGGGACGGCGCTCAGGGTGGGGACGCCTCCGCGAGTTCGGACGCCCGAGCGCTTGGGGCCGGTGACGTCGTCTCGAATGCCACTGCAATCGGAGGTGACGGATCCGTTCGCGCAGGACAGGCCTCGGCCACGGCCTACGGAGTGTAGACGCTCACTCAGAAGCGTAGAAATCTGATCATTTGGCCGGGGGGCGACGCAGCCCGCCGTTCCGGATTCCGATTCAGATCTTCCGGGTCGAAAGGTCCTTGACCCAGGGCGAACGCCCTCCCGGCTCGACC
>JAAETT010000677.1 GCA_024228115.1 bacterium | reverse complement strand
TCAAGTCAATCCGATACCGCTTCTTCGACATACGGGCCCCATGAATCGGCCCGCGACACGGCGAGAACCGATTGGCTGCGGGGGACGCAGTGCTTAGCATGACAACACTTCCGCCTTTGGTCGATACAAGGGACTAGTCCGCGTCGCGGTATGACGGATCGGCGTTATCCGGCGGCTGGCACGATCTCCAGATATAACTGCGCAAGCTGCGCGAGCGTGGCGGGTGCCTCGTTTTGGAGAGCGCGAACGTCACCGGACAGAGCTGCGAAATCGAGGTCGAGTCGGGAACTAAGGAGATCGGGAGCTTCTTCCACCAGCTGAGCGACTTTACCGAGCGCACTCTGGAACGACTTGACGGACAGGACCTGGCTGTCTCGTTGGACTTCCTCTTGGGTCGGATATACAGCGGCGTAACAGAGCCTGAGCGTCGTACCGCCATCTGCGAGTTCTGCAAACGGTAGATCTCGACGCCATTCCTCGAAACGCTCGTGATTTGCTTCCAGCGTCGCTCGTGCCGGAGAAAGATTGCGGCAGCATGCCTCGGTAAGGACCGTTTGAACCTTCGAACCGTATGGCTCTGGAAGGTTTCGCTCAAGGTACGTCGCTGCGAGATGAAGGCTGGCGTTTGGGCCGAAGCTCCGGTCCGTGCGGTAGTGGCATTCAAACTGCACTGTTCGCTCCGCCGGATAACGGATCGGGCTTCAGCGGCGTGGCAACCGTTACCCCACCGACCGGCACGAACTTCTGAGCCCCATGATGCCACCGAAATTCCGAATTTGGAACCAGCTGTTGCCACGTCCGCTGCAAGCGCTGGTTATGCCGCACCTGGCTACGAAGGCACGCGTTACCCGGGTGGGGTGCTATTGCGACATATCATATCTGATATATACTGACCCTGATGGCCGATACTACGAAGCCCCTGGTGTGGCTCCACGGAGAGGTCCGAACGCCACCGTTCTCGCGGGAGGCGAGGGTGGAGGCGGGCGTCTTGCTTAGCCCGAATAATTCATGAAGAAGTCGCGTTCCTGAATTGAAGAAGGCCCCAGTTGCGGTAGAAACGTGTTGCGACACGCGTTTCCCCTCAACAAGGGCCCCTTCATGAAGCCGGATACTACCGCACAGACTGTCACC
>JAAETT010000676.1 GCA_024228115.1 bacterium | reverse complement strand
TCAAGTCAATCCGATACCGCTTCTTCGACATACGGGCCCCATGAATCGGCCCGCGACACGGCGAGAACCGATTGGCTGCGGGGGACGCAGTGCTTAGCATGACAACACTTCCGCCTTTGGTCGATACAAGGGACTAGTGGGACCTCTGAGCGCCATCCGGAGAGCGGGGACGTTCTTTCCGATGTTTCCGTTACGGCCTTGGCAGGCAAAGCCTGCCAAGGCCGTAACGGAAACATCGGAAAGAACGTCCCCGCTTGACCGCTTGAGGTGCAGCCAAGCGTGCGCGTAGGTTGCCCGCGGCGAAAGCGGCGAAGGGCAACACCCCGCCCAGTTCCCCACGCGGCCCCCGAGCCCCAGCCGAGCCATTCCGCCCGGCCTGTGCCCAGCCCCGGCGACGCGTGCTCACGAACGAGAAGCGAAGCGGCCCATCCCAGGCGTTCCGCGGTCCCGACCCTAGATGCTAGGCAGGATCTCCGCCGTCTCTTCGATCATGCGCAGGGAATCCGGGTCGATGTCCCGGAACTCGAGGCCGATGTCCAGGGTGATCGGATCGGTTTCGATGGCCCAGACGACTTCGCCGACCGCGACGATCGATTGATTGCCGACGTTGAAGGTGACGCGGATCGTGTCGCCCAGGTCGAGTTCGCAACCGACCGCTTCGAAGCGGATGCCGCCGGTCGAGACGTCCCGGCCGATCGCCAGTTGGTCGTTGTTGTCGACGTGCGCGAACGAGATGACCTGGTCGGTCGCGATCCGCGGATACTTGCGACGGTCGGCAGCCTTTCCCATGGCTTGTCGGCTCCTGGAGTTAGCGGGCACGTTGCGCACCCGTGAGGACCTGTTCGGCGTAGAGGCCCGGTCGCTTGAGGAAGCCCTGCAAACGCTGTTTTACCCCCGGGGGGCTTGCTGGAAGGGCAAGGCGATGCGAGGGTTCAGCCCCGATGGCGGACTTCCACCAGACTGGCGTGATCAGCACCCTGCATCGGCTGGGGCGAGCCGATCTGCAGCGCCTCGAGCGCGACCTGGCGACCCATGGAAACGACCGCCCCGTAGCGCTGGTCCTGCCGTGCCTTCATTCGGAGCTGAAGGACGTGGCCCTGAAGGGGATCGTCGATCAGTTGCGAGGGGTCGATTACCTGGAGCAGGTGATCGTCAGCGTTGCGGGCACGAGCTGTCGGGAAGACTACGACGAGATGTGCGATGCCTTCGAAGGGGTTCGCACCCGTCACGGCGAGCCGGCGACCTTGTTGTGGAATGACGGCCCGCGCCTTCAAGAGCTCTACCGGGTGCTTCGCGAAGAGGGCCTCGACGCGGGGCCGGCGGGGAAGGGGCAGGGCGTGTGGTTGGCGTTCGGCTACGTGTTGGCGGCCGGGCGTTCGCGCGTGATCGCGCTCCACGATTGCGACATCCGCGACTACGACCGGGAACTGTTGGCTCGGCTCTGCTTCCCGATTGCGAACTCGAACATGAACTACGAGTTCGTGAAGGGCTACTACGCCCGCGTCACGGATCGGCTCTACGGGCGCGTGACCCGGCTCTTCATGACGCCGTTCCTGCGCGCCATGAAATCGGTTCTGGGCCCGAACCCGCTGCTCGAGTTCCTCGATTCGTTCCGCTTCCCGTTGGCCGGCGAGTGCGCGATGACGACGGATCTGGCCCGGTCCATCCGGATCCCCAGCGATTGGGGCCTCGAGGTCGGTGTGTTGGCCGAGGTCTATCGCAACTGTTCCCTCAAGCGGATCTGTCAGGTCGAGCTGACGGAGAACTATGACCACAAGCACCGGGAGCTCTCCGCGCGCGGCGAGGATGCCGGGCTTCACCGGATGGTCACGGATATCGGGACCGCGTTGATCCGGAACCTTGCGAGCTATGGCATCGAGTTCGACGCAGGCTTCCTCAACACACTCGGGGCCGCCTACGTGCGCATGGCCCAGGACGCGGTGGCTCGTTATTCGGATGATGCTGCGCTCAACGGCCTGGCTTTCGACCGCCATGAAGAGGAGGTCGCCGTGGAGACCTTCTCGAGCGCACTGCGCGGGGCGGGCCTGGGCTTCGTTCGCGACCCCCTGGGCGCCCCGCAGATCCCGAATTGGAATCGCGTGACGTCCGCCGTGCCCGAGATCCTGGACCTGCTCCGAGAGGCGGCCGAGAAGGACAGCCAGGCCTGAGATTGCTATCGAACACCCGAGGGCGACCGGTCACTCCGGTCGGGGGGAGGCGCATCCATGCAGATTGGTGAGGTTCCCCTCGGGGACGGGGCCCCGCTGGTCTTGATCGCTGGTCTGAACGTCGTCGAGACGGAATCCACCGCGTTGGCCGCTGCTGACAGGCTGGCCGCCGTGGCCGAGCGCCATGGCTTCCCGATGATCTTCAAGGCCTCGGTGGACAAGGCCAACCGTTCGAGCCTGCGCTCCTACCGGGGGCCCGGCTTCGACGAGGGGCTGCGGATCCTGGCTCGGGTGAAATCCGAGACCGGCCTGCCTGTCACGACCGACGTCCACGAGCCCGGTCAGGCGAAGCCTGCCTCTGAAGTCGTGGACTGCTTGCAGATTCCGGCCTTCCTGTGTCGGCAGACCGATCTGGTGGTGGCCTGTGCGGCGACCGGCAAGCCCGTGAACATCAAGAAGGGCCAGTTCCTCGCTCCGGAGGATCTCCGCCTTGCCGTCGAGAAGGCCGATACCGGCGGGACCGGTGGCGCCTTCGTGACCGAACGCGGTGTGGCCTTCGGCTACCACGATCTGGTCGTCGATATGGAGGGCCTGGCGGTGATCCGCGAGTACGCCCCGGTCTGCTACGACGCGACCCACTCGGTGCAGCGGCCCGGCGCAGGTCTGGAGGCCAGTGGCGGCAATCGCAACATGGTGCTCCCGCTGGCGCGAGCCGCGGTGGCCGTGGGCATCGACGCCCTCTTCGTCGAAGTGCATCCGGATCCGGACGGCGCGCCGTGTGACGGCCCCAGCCAGATCGATTTCGAGACCTTCGAGCGCCTGCTCATCGAAGCACGCGCGATCGACGACGCACTGGCCGCCACACGCAGCTAGGCGGTCTGGCCAAGCCGCCGAGGACGAGGGGAGGGCGCCCGATTGCTCCATCGCTACAGCGAGGTGTTCCGGGGCCTGTTGATGCTCTCGGACCTTTTGCTCGTCGCGGCGTGCTGGGGCGCAGCCTATTGGGTGCGCTTCTACGGCGGTCTTCCGGTGCTCGACGGCTGGAACCCCCAGGAGTACGTGTTGGCGCTGGCGGGCATCCTGCCCGTGGCCTTCTTCACGTTGCGTGGTCGGGGCCTCTACGAGCCCAGGCGTACCGGTTCGCTGATTCGCGAAATCGCCGCCGTGATCGGGGCCATGACGGTCACCCTGGTGGTGATCCTGGCAGCCGACGCCATCTCGCGGACCTTTCTCTCCCGAACCGTGATCCTGGGCTTCTGGGGAAGTTCCATCGTGACCATCGTCGGCGCACGCCTGATCGGACGCGGTGTACTCCGGCGCCTGCGCCGCAAGGGTTACAACCTTCGTTATGTGCTGCTCGTCGGGGCGGGACGTCTCGCCCAGGAGACGATCGAATCGATTCACGGCCATCCGGAGGCGGGCCTGCGGGTCATCGGTGCCCTCTCCGATGATCCTGGCCAGCAGGGTCGCACGCTTCAAGGCGTGCGGGTGCTCGGGCCCTACGCCCGTGTGAAGGCGGCGCTGGCCGAGCGCACCGTCGATCAGGTGGTGATCGCGCTACCGAGGGAAGACAGCGATCAGCTCGAGAAGATCCTGGCCGAGCTGGACGAAGAGTTGGTCACGGTGCGGTTGATCCCCGATCTCCTGCATGTCATGACCCTGCGCTCGTCGGTCGAGGATCTCGACGGCCTGCCCGTGATCAACCTGCGACAGGGGCCGCTCGTCGGTTGGGCCGCGCTCCAGAAGCGGGTCTTCGATACGGTCGTGAGCTCCCTCGTCTTGTTGGCCGGAAGCCCCGTGTTGGCGGTGATCGCGCTCGGGGTGTGGTTGAGCAGCGGACGGCCGATCTTCTACCGCCAGGAGCGCATGGGGCTCGACGGGCGGCTGTTCCACATGATCAAGTTCCGCAGCATGCGCCCGGATTCCGAGGCCGGTACCGGCGCGGTCTGGGCCTCCAAAGGCGATTCGCGAGTGACGCCCCTGGGCGCGTTCCTGCGCAAGACCAGCCTCGACGAACTGCCCCAGCTATGGAACGTGCTGCGCGGCGATATGAGCCTGGTCGGGCCGCGTCCCGAGCGCCCGGTCCTGATCGACCAGTTCAAGAGCGAGATTCCCGGCTACATGCTCCGCCACAAAGTGAAGGCTGGCATGACGGGCTGGGCCCAGATTCACGGCTGGCGGGGCAATACGTCGCTCCACGAACGCGTCGAACACGACATCTACTACATCCAGAACTGGTCGCTGACGCTCGATCTCCGCATTCTCGCGATGACGGCCTGGAAGGGCTTCATCAACCGGAACGCCTACTAGCTGGGAAAGGGACGCCGTGAGCAGGGAGAGCCGGCGGGAGGCAGGGCTTGCCGAGCTGGCGGACCTCGTAACGCCCATGGCGATTCGCGTAGCCGCCACCCTTCGCCTTGCCGACCTCGTTGCCGACGGACTCGACACGGCCGAAGAACTGGCAACGGCGGCAGAGGTCGATGCGGTCGCGCTAGGGGGTGTCCTCCGACATCTCGCAACGGCCGGCATTCTGGAGCGCAGCGCGGCCGGTCGCTACGTCCTGACGCCTCGTGGCACGAGCCTTCGGGACGCCGATCCTTCGGGGCTCCGGGCCTCACTCGATCTCCAGGGGCCGCTCGGAAGGGCAGAGCTGTCGTTCGTGCATCTACTGGAAGCGGTTCGCACGGGCCAGGCGAGCTTTCCGCTGCTCTACGGGCATCCATTCTGGCAGGATCTCGCCTCCGACGCGGATCGTACCGCTCGCTACGACGAGCAGATGGGCCGGGACGTCGCCGGCTGGGCTGTGCAGGTAGTTCCAGCCTATCCGTGGGGTTCGTTGGGGCACGTGGTGGATGTCGGAGGCGGCGACGGGACACTTCTGGCGGCGCTGCTCGGCTCGGATGCGTCCTTGCAGGGAACGTTGGTCGACCAACCGCAAACGGTGGCTGCGGCGCGGGAGACGCTTCGGGCGGCTGGGCTCGAAGAGCGAAGCGAGGTCGTCGCGGGGAGCTTCTTCGAACCCCTCCCGCCCGGCGCCGGCGGCTATGTGTTATGCGCCGTCCTTCACGATTGGAACGATGAGGCTGCCGTCGCCATCCTGCGGCAGTGTGGCGAAGCTGCGGGCTCGAGCGGCCGCGTTCTCGTGATCGAGAAGACCGGCGCCGACGGGGAATCTCCCCGCACGGACATGAACCTGCGAATGCTCGTGTACTTCGGCGCTCGCGAGCGCGGGGTCGTAGAGATCTCGGAGTTGGTCGCGGAGGCGGGGCTGCAGGTCGCGGCCATCCATCCCGCCGGAGAGCTGTCGGTCCTCGAGATCGGGCCGGCGTGAGGGGCCGATGAACGTTCACGAGCCCAGGAGAGCGAGTTCCTCATGAACGAGCCGACGGTCGCAGTCGCACAGGCCCATTCGGTTCGAGGAGAGATCGGTGCGAACGTCGAGCACCACGCGCGGCTGGCCGAAGCCGCGTCCTCCCACAGCGCTCGGTGGGTCGTCTTCCCTGAGCTGTCGCTCACCGGCTACGAGCTGGATCTTGCCGCGGAGCTGGCCTTCTCCGCGACTGACGAACGGCTGAAGCCCCTGCAGGAGGTGGCCGACGCCACGCAGACCATCCTCGTTGCAGGTGCACCCGTTCGTCTCGCTTCGGGCCTGCATATCGGAGCTTTCGTGATCGAGGCCGGCAGGGAGACCAGGCTCTACACCAAGCGGCACGTCCATTCGAGCGAGGCGGGTGTGTTCGTGCCCGGCAACCTCGATCCGTTGATCCAGGATGCTGGACATTCGGCGGCGCTGGCGATCTGCGCAGATACGAGCCATCCGTCCCATGCAGCTGCGGCGGCTGAACGCGGCGCAACCCTGTATCTGGCGGGAGTCTTCGTTTCACCGGAGGGAATCCACGCTGACAGCGAACGGCTCGCGGGCTACGCACGCGAGCATTCCATGTTGGTTGCAATGGCGAATGCCGGAGCCGGAACGTCGCGCCTCGAATCCGCGGGCCGCAGCTCCGTGTGGTCTCCGGAGGGGACTCGTATCGCGCATTTCGAAGGGCTCGGGGCCGGCGTGGCGGTCGCGCGCAAGACCGATGCGGGATGGATCGGCGAGAGCTTCGCGTTGTAGCCGAGCGCTGAATGCCAGTCAGAAGGTGCCCGCGTCGGCAGCGAAGGCATGCCCACCTCTGGACTACGGGAGGGTGCCGGGCCGGTAGCGACGCACGTAGCGTTGGCGGTGGGTCTCGAACGCCGGGTACTCGCCGACCGGCTCGAAGAGATCGTCGCGTTCGACGAGTGCCAGCGCTTCCGGGATGCGGTGTTGCAGCATCTTGCGGCGGCCGTAGTTGATGAAGAGCGCTTTCCCGCCGCCGTCCGCCTCTTCGATGATCGCTTCGAGCTCTTCCGGCGTCGAAGCGGTCCTGCCGAGCGGGTCGTAGAAACACAGGCAGCCGCCGAGACCGACCGTGAGGATGTCTGCGTTTGCGGGATTCTCGGGGTCGAGGGTCGGGCGTGTCGCGAGTACCGAATCCCGCGATGACCCGATCGGCAGCTCGATCAAGGCCCGCCGGGTCGGATGACCCACCGTGAAGAGCAGACCACCTGCGCTCACCGCGATCAGCGCGGTTGCGATCCGGGCTCCGCGGCCCGGTGAAACATGAAGCGGGAGCAGGATTCCGGCGCCGCTGAGGAGCGCAGCGCTCGTCAAACCAAAGACGAGATACTGATGATAGATGAACGAATTGGTGATCCAGGCCCAGGCAAGTGTGAGAGGTGCGGCCAACACGAGAAGGGCAGTAAACCTCGCCGTCCGCCCGCCGTGGCGAATCAGATGCACGACGCCCGCGATCATGACCAGGAGGATCACGAGGGTCGCGGCGTAGACGACGGTGGGAAAGGTCGCGAGCTCACTGAATGCGCCGGCGCCGGCCAGCTGCCCATTCCCACGGCCCGGCGGGGTGCCCGTCAGGAAGAGGTTCCCGAGCTGCTCCATCCAGCGCCCGGAGAAACGCATCGATTTGCGCGCCATGTAGCCCGAGAGTTGGATCAGGTTCGGCGTCATCACCTGAAAGAAAGCCATCGCGCCTAGCAATGCCGTTACGCAAATTCGTTTGGAGACTTCGGGGAAAGGAGGGCCACCGTCACGGGTCCGCCACCATTCGGCGAGCAGCCAGAGGTTCGTCAGACCTACGAGCAGGAAGACCGCGGGATAGGACCAGACGAGCAGGAACTGAAGAGCGCCAAAAGCCCCGAAACGCTGCCAGCTGGCGTGTTGGAGCATCTTCCAGGCCGCGGACCAGTAGAGCGGCAGCAGGAAGAGCAGCAGCGAATAGCCGCGGCCAGCGCTCGCAAAGCGCACGTACCAGGGATGTGCGACCAGGAGCCATGCCGCGAGCACTCCGGCCCATGGAAGTCCGATGCGCGTGGCGAGCGCCGCGAGCGCCGGCAACGCGAGCAGTCCGAACAGGAGGGCCGGCGCGCGAAGCGCAACCTCGATATCGTCTTCGGGCCGGGACACGCCGGCGATGCGGGTCGAGATACGAGAAACGATCGAGAACGGCACGTGGTTGTTGGGCTGACGGTAGGCCCAGAAGGTGTCCCGCCATTTGAGCTTGTCCCAATCGAGGGTTCCGTCCTTCTCGATCTCGTACTGGCCGAGGATCGAGCGGCGCGCGCTGTACTCCTCATCCACCCAGAGCGAGTGATCCATCCGAGGCCAGGTCTGAAGGAGCAGGGCGAGCATGGCGGCGCCTACGAGGATGCGCCGGGCGAGGACATGGCGAGGTTCGGGTTCCGCAGAAACCTCGCGTTCGGGCAGGGCGAGGGGGCCGAGCCAGAAGCGGGCGCAGAGGCCCAGGGCCAGGATCAACACGAGATTGCCGAGGGATGCGAGCCAGACGAAAGGCATCGCGTCCCGGGGCTTCACGCCTTCGCCCAGTTGAACGCGATCCCAGGATCCGAAGCTCCAGGGGTTCTCGCCCACGACGAGATGGATTGCGAGCAACAGCGCCAGCGCGCCCGCCGCGAACCGGACACGTCGGAGGTTCCTGGTGAGATCGGCCGGCGACATGGGCGGGTTTTAGCAGAGCCGGGCCTCAAGTGTTGGCGATCACGAGAAACCGTAGAAATCTGATCATCTAGCCGTGGTCGCGCGCGAGTGCTGGTTTCTCGTCAGAACGGCGAATCGGTGTCGGTCGGATCGGTGTCGAGTTCGCGATCGAGAGCCGCGAGGTAGTG
>JAAETT010000675.1 GCA_024228115.1 bacterium | reverse complement strand
CGCTTTCATGTTCACTTCATTCCGACCAGCAGTTCTTGGCCCAATGTCATCGAACGCTTCTTTCGCGATCTGGACGCGAAACGGCTACGTCGCGGAGTGTTTCAGAATGTTCCCGAACACATTGACGCCGTGATGAGCTACGTGGACGGACACAACGATGATCCCACTCCCTTCGTCTGGTCCAAGACAGCAGAAGAGATCATCGAAAAGGTTGGCAGAGCCAGGCGCGCGCTGGATAATGCCCCAACAGCGTGAATCACATCACTAGCTCTTCGTATCGAAGAGGCAGCCGTGACCGCAGCGGTACCTCGATCACCTCCACGGCACCGGGCGGCAGGCTGCGGATCGCCTCCGTCACACCAGGCTTCAGATCCCGGCCGGCGTGAAAGCGCGCCTCCAGCTCGAGGGGACGCTCCAGGGAATTCGTCACCTCGAAGCGTGCCACACCCTCCCGGAAGGTCCGGCCGTTGCCACGCAACGGCAGAGCGACGACCGCGCCTTCCAGCGCATCCACGACCACCCGCAGATCCGCCGTCAGGACGTCGGTATCCTGGATACCGTCGAGCTGGACGTTGGCAATCACGGGCTCCTCATGGTCCATCCGAACGAATGCCACGTGATCGAACTCGCCCCAGGGAAGACCGCGCAGCTGGCTTCCCCCGCCCGTCGTCGCGAGCGTGATGAACTGCCGCCCGCGCCGGACGTGGCGGGTGTAGCGATGCGTATGACCTGCGAAGACCGTGTAGCCACGTTCGCCCAGGAGTTCCTCTACCCGCAGCCAGTCCGGGTGGATCTGTGGCGAGTCCCAGAGCGGCTGGTGGACGACGACGAAGGTCCAACGCGCATCGGCATTCTCCGCGAGCACATTCTCGACCCACGCCATCTGATCGCTCTGGCTCCATGGCCCGGGCAACGAGCTCTTGGGGTCGTGCACCATTCCGAAGAGCTCGCTGTTCATCATCACGAAGAGCGCGCCCTTGTAGCGGAAGTGATAATACGAAGGCCCGAAGCGCTCCTGCCAGGTTTCCGCCATCACCGCGTTGCTCATATCGTGGTTGCCGGCGGCGTAGAAAAAGGGCATCTGCAAGCCGTCGACGAAGCCCTCGAACTCGTCCCACTCCCTGGAGAGACGGGCGGGATCCGCCGTATAGCCCTCGATCAGATCTCCCACACTCAGTACGAAAGCAGGCTGGAGGAGGTTGAGCTTGGGCATGGCATCCGCGAACACATCGGCCCGGTGGCCTCCCGTCCGATCGGAAACCACCGCGAAATGGAAGGCCTCGGGCGCATCCAGGGGTTCGAGCCCGGTCCACGGCACGGCGGTACCGGGCGTCTGCACCTCGATCCTGGCCGGGGGTGCGGCCTCAGCCATCCACTGCATGCCGAGCTGGGCGCAGCCGCCCAGCAGGAGCAGGGTCAACGAAACGAAGATCAGGGATCGGGGCGTCATGGTGGCCTCCTCCAGAAGCGGGCGATCTTACCAGACCCGCTCCCAAGCTTGCGCTGCCCCGCCTCCGTCCTGCAAACTGTCGGGTCATTCCAAAGGAGCCCCGATGCCGAGTGTGATTGCGACGATCAAGGTGAAAGAAGACAAGATCGAAGAGGCCAAGGCCCTCTTCGCGAAGCTGGCCGCCAACACGAACGCCAACGAAGAAGGGACGCTCGCCTACATTCCCCATCAGCAGAGTGGCGAACCGGCAACCTTCATCTTCTACGAGAAGTACAGCGATGCGGCGGCCTTCGCGGCGCACGGCGAGAACCTGAAGGCCGTGGGTAAGGAGTTCGCGGGCGTGATGGCCGGGCCGCCGGATGTCGTGATGATGGAAGAGCTCTAGGAGGCGTCAGGGCCCGCGCTTGTCGGCGGCCCGGATGGCAGCTCCGCCGATTCGGGCAATTCGGGTATCGCCGAACGGCGTTCCGACGCCGCTATTGACGGTGAGGGCCACAGCGAGTTCGCGGGTTGGATCCGCCCAGCCTCCGGAGCCGCCGAAACCGAAATGCCCGAACGCACGAGGTGCCCGCGCGCCGACCGCGAAGACGCGGTGGTAGCCGAGCCGCCAGCGCATCGAGACGGGGATCACCCGACCCGCGCCCTCGTTTTGAGGTTGCGCCGCGCGTTCGACTGCTTGCGTTGAAAGGATACGTACACCATCCAACGCACCGCCCCCCGCCAGACACGCGTAGAGGCGAGCCAGGGAGCGGGCGGTGAACATTCCGTTGGCTGCCGGGATCGAAGCGGCTCGGAAGGTCTCACCGTTCCAATCCAGCTCTGCCATGCCGGCGGGAACCAGTGCGGCCAGGGTGTCCGTGGGATCGTAGGCAAAGCCGAGGCGGGCCAGCCGATCTCGCCATCGCTCTGCACCACGATGGATCTTCGAAGTGCGTCGTTCGGCCACCTCCGGAGGGTCATCGAAACCGGCGGCCATCAACTGGGCACAGCGACCCTGTTGCTCGGCCGGAACACCACAGTAGAGCCCGTCGAGGCCCAGCGGCTCGGCCAGTTCGGCAGCAAGCAGTTCAGAAAAAGACCTGCCGTCGGCGACACGCTGGACCAGTTCTCCGACGAGCCAGCCGTAGGTGAGGCCGTGGTAGCCGTGGGCCTGCCCGGGCGTGTGGCGGGGCTTCGCCGCAGCGAGACGTTCGACCATGATCTTCCAGTCGAGCATATCCCGGGCGTGATCCACCATGTCGGTGATCGCAAATAGCCCGGCCTCGTGGCATAGCAGGTGGCGGACCTCGAGATCCTGCTTGCCCGCGGCCGCGAACTCGGGCCAGTAGCGAGCAACCGGCGCATCGAGCTCGATCAATCCACGATCCACGAAGAGATGCAACAGCGTTGAGGCCACGCCCTTCGTCGTGGAGAAAGAGAGGCTCAGGGTATCCTCTTCCCACGGGCTTCCGGCGGTGTCGCGGGTGCCCCCCCAGATATCGACGACTTTCTCGCCCTTGTGGTAGACGCAGATGGCCGCGCCGCCCGGCGCCTTGCGTGGCACGATGCGACGCAGTGCTCGTGCGACGCTCGCGAAATCCGGGTGCAACGTACCGTGAAAAATAGGCATGATGCGCTCTCAATAGCCCATTCTCGGCCGTCGCGTCTGGGGTAGCGTCAGCTGTAGCATGGCATCCCCGCCCTCGGCACCCACGGCCTCCAAGCAACTCCCGTTCGGGCAGGTTCTTGCCTATGGAGCGCCCAGCCTGGCCAGCGTGGCGATTGCCGTCGTCATGGGCATCCACCTCCCGATCTTCTACAGCGACACCGTCCTCGTGCCTCTCGGCGCCATCGCCCTGGTCAAGGCCGTGGTCCGAGCGTCGGATGCGCTCACCGATCTACCGATCGGCTGGTTGAGTGATCGCACGCGCACGCGCTGGGGCCGACGCCGCCCCTGGATCGCTGTCGGCGCCCCCTTCGCGGCGGTCTCCTTCTGGGCCCTCTTCTCTCCCCCTGCCGATCTCGAAGGCCTGGCGGCCATCTCCTGGCTGGCGATCACCTATGCGCTCTTCTACGTCGGCCATACCGCCTACATCATTCCCCACTACGGACTCGGCGCCGAGCTGACCGACGATCACCACGAGCGGACCCGCATCTTCGGCTGGCGCGAGGCCTTCGTGATCGTCGGAACGCTGATCGCCGCCCTGGCGCCCTCAATCCTGGAAGGAATCCTGGGCAGTACGCGGGCCGCCTTCGCCGGGTTCGCGACGGCTGCAGCCATTCTCCTCGTCGTCCTGTACTGGAACCTCGTCCGGGTCATCCCCGAACGGTTGGAATATCTGAAGCGGCCGACCAACCCGCTCGTCCCGGGCATTCGCCGATCCCTGCGCAACCCGGTCTTTCGCATCGTGCTCGTCGCCCATGCCGTTCACGCGATCACCGCCGGAATACCGCCGATCATGACGCCGTACTTCCTGAAGTACGTCGTGCAGCCCGAGAACTTTCCGTTCTGGTTCGCCGCGTTCCTGGGAGCCTACTTCGGCATGGCCTTTCTCACGCTGCCCCTGTGGATCCGGCTGGCCCGGATCCGCGGCAAGCGCTTCGCGTGGATCGCCAGCATCGTTCCGGGCGTCGTGGCCTTGTTGGCTCTCCTGTTCATGGGGCCAGGTGACGTGATCCCCGCCGCACTGATCTTCGGCTTCGCCGGCACGGGTTTCGGCCCGTCGATCTTCATCACCCAGTCGATCCTTGCGGACGTGATCGACTACGACGAACTCCATACCGGCCACCGCCGGGAAGCCCAGTACACCGCCTTCTGGTCCTTCCTCCAGAAGTTCGCGGTCATCCCGAGTGCATCGATCCCCCTGGCGATCCTCGCCTCGGCCGGCTTCGTGCCAAACGTTCCGCAAAGCGATGCCGTGCAGCTCGCGATCCGCTCCATCTACAGCATCGCCCCGGCGGTGATTGGCCTCATCACGATCTTGATCGCCCGGCGCTACCCGCTGACCCAGGCCGTCCACGAGGCCATTCGAGAAGGCATCACCCGCCACGAGAATGGCCTGGACGCAGCCGATCCCTTGACCGGACAGAACCTTCCGCCGCCGGGCGACGCCGTGCAAGAAGAGGCCGGTTGGTTCCTCGATCACTTCTCCCAACGCGAACTGGGCTGGTTGGCGAATCGTGGCCCGGGCGCCGTGCAAGCCAGCGCGTTGATTTCAGTTCTCGGATCGGTCTTCGTGCTCGCCCTGGGCGGCACGATGGCCCTCAGCTGGCTCGGTGGCGTCGAAGAACCGCCGGGGGTGGGCGCCGTGCTCTGGATCGTTGCGGCGGGTTTGGGCCTCTCGGCCGGGGTCTTCCACGGCATTCGCCTCGTCGCCTCGCGGCGGCTGCGGAGTGATGCAGGTGAACCCGAGCAGATCCGGAGACATCTCGCGGCCACACGACACACCTGGCAAGAGGACTCGACATGAGGCCATGAAGAACGGTCGGTGGTCACCCCTTCGAATCCGCCAGGCCGCCGAGAAGATCCAGGCTGGAGACGAGGCCCACCAGCTCTCCACCTTCCATCACCAGCAGACGATGAACGCGGCGTTCCACCATGCTCCGGGCCGCAGCCGAGAGACTCGCGTCCCCCCCGATCGAGAGCACTTCGGATGTCATCAGCTCGCGAACCTGGACGGCACTGTGACGTGCGCCGATCGCGATCTCGATCTCCTTGTCCAGCTGAGCGCTGCGCTGCTCGGAATCGAACGCCTCGAAGTACCAGGAGGAGTCTTCGAAGCGCGAGCGCTCCAGTTCGAGTTGGCGGATGACATCGCTGCGAGAAATGACACCTACGACTTTCCCATCATCGACGACCGGGGCGCCGGTGATGCGGTTCCGCGAGAGCACCTCCTCGAGCCGAGGGAGCGTGTCGCTCGGTCGAACCGTCACGACTGCACGCCGCATGACATCGGATACCTGCATGCCACGAACTCCTTCCCCGACCCCTTCTCTGACCGGGAAGTTGCAACCTCCGTGCCCGGGCTCGGGTGCCCAGCGGATCCGGGGCCAAAGGAGAGGCCCTCTGCGGTCCCTTCCGCCCCGATCAAGGACAGTTCGCCCCAGCGTTCCGCGTCGGCCCGGGCACGCTACCCTGGTACCTCGCGCCAGAAGGAGTCATGTGAGCGCCACAACCCTCGCCCTACTCGGAGCCGCCCTGCTCGGCGGCGCGCTCTACCTCTGGTTCCGGATGATGAAGGAAGTGGCCCTGGAAGGCCGCCGATGGATCTCCGTTTCGATGGTCGGCGCATCCGTTCTGTTGGCGATCGCAGCCTTCAGCGGAGATCCCGGCCTGGTCCCGGGCATCCTGGCGGGCACCACTGCAGCTCTCGGCGCGGGCTTTCTCTTCCTGGTGATGCTCTCGCCGCAGTCCAAACAACCGCCGGCCTTCGAGTTGGGCAGCCCCCTGCCTGATTTCGCCGCGCCGGACGAAAACGGCCAACCCTTCGCAATCTCGAGCATGGCTGGAATACCCGTCCTGCTGAAGTTCTTTCGGGGCCATTGGTGACCCTATTGTGTCGCCGAGTTGCGGCGATGGGAGGAGCTACGGCCCGAACTCGACAAGATGAATGTCCAGCTCATCACGCTTTGCACCGATAGTCCCGAACAGATTCGCAAGGGGAAGACGAAACACGGCCTCCAGGCCGTGATGCTTTCGGATCAGGATCTCAGCGTGACGCGCCGATTCAACCTCGAAAACACGGCAAGAATGGTGAAGCCGCCGGGCGTCGTAGGGTTGCCGATCCCGACCTCGATCCTCACCGATGCCAGCGGCGTCGTTCGCTGGATCGACCAGAGCGCGGACTACCAGGTGCGTTCGCAGCCGGATCGCGTGCTCGCAGCATTGAAGGCGGCACTTCCCTGAGCCGACCGAACGACGGCAGCCAGAAATCGGAGACGAGGGCGATGGCGGAAACGAAACCGGCGGAACGAGGCGATGCGACTGGCGGCTTGCTAGGCGGATTGATCGCAGCGGTCCAGAACGGCCTGGAGATCGCAAGGTTTGGCGGGCTCGAAGAGCGCGAGCCTTCGCCCCATGAGGTCGTCGAAGAAGGACGGCACCACCGGCTGCGACACTATTTTCCCGGTCAACGCTCGGACGCTGGACCGGCCGCCCTGCTCGTCCCGCCGCTGATGCTCTCAGCCGAGGTCTGGGACGTGGCTCCCGAGTCGAGCGCAGTCGCGGCGCTCTTCGAGGGTGGCGCCGATCCGTGGGTGGTCGATTTCGGCTCACCAGAGACCGAAGAAGGCGGCCTCGATCGGACCTTGGAGGACCACGTCGTAGCCGTCAGCGAGGCGGTGGATGCCGTGCGCGCCGCGACGGGACGCGACGTCCACCTGATGGGCTACTCCCAGGGAGGCATGTTCTGCTACCAGGCGGCGGCCTACCGCTGTGCGCTTTCGGATCAGGATCCCGGCGTCGCCTCATTGGTGACGTTCGGCAGCCCGGTCGACATGCACCGCAGGCTTCCCTTGGGCGTACCGGCGGATTTGATTGCCGATCTGATCGACAACCTGAGTCGCGCACAAGCTTCGATCTTCCCGAATGGTATTCCCTCGTGGGCAACCCGCCTGGGCTTCCAGCTGATGGATCCGGTCAAGACGGTTCAGCAGCGCATCGATTTTGCGAAACAACTGGCAGACCGCGAAGCCCTCCAGCAACGCGAGGGCATGCGCCGCTTTCTCGGGTCCGAGGGTTGGGTCGCCTTCCCGGGGCCCGCACTCCGGGACGCGATGAAGCAGTTGGTCGCCCACAACCGCCTGCTGCAAGGTGGCTTCGTGATCGACGGGCACAGCGTCACTCTCGCGAGTATCCAGTGCCCGATCCTCGCCTTCACGGGAACCACCGACTCCCTGGCTCCGGCCCCTACCGTGCGAGGCATCGTTCCGGCGGCGCCCCAGGCCGATGCGTTCGAGGTCAGCCTGTCCGCCGGCCACTTCGGACTCGTCGTTGGCTCCCGTTCGATGGAGATCACGTGGCCGACGGTCTGTGGATGGCTCGAATGGCAGGAAGGCCGGGGGCGGCTCCCAGAAGTCGTCACACCGATGGCAGCACCACGCGACCGGGAGAGTGGAACCAGCACAATCGACAACGTGACCGAAGGCCTGAGCGTGGCATTCGACCTGAGCCGAGATCTGCTCGGGAATCTGCCGAAGCTTGCGAGCCAGCAGGTCGGGTTCCTGGGCCGGATGGCCGAAACGATCTTTCCTCAGCTCCCGCGCCTCGGACGCCTCGATGACATGCGCCGCGACACGGCTGTCAGCATGGCGCAGGCCCTTGCGGAGCGAGCCAAGAATTCGCCCGACAGCACATTCTTCCTGTTCGAGGGCCGCGCCCATAGCTACCAGGCCGCCAATGAGCGCATCGACAACATCGTTCGCGGTTTCATTCAATGTGGCGTTCGTCAAGGTCAACACGTCGGCGTGCTGATGGACACACGGCCGAGTGCCGTGGCGGCCACGGTGGCACTCTCGCGGCTCGGCGCCGTTGCGGTGATGCTCCAGCCAGATGTCCCGCTTGCGGCCCAACTTGCCGTGGCTCCGGTAGACCATCTCCTGGCCGATCCAGAGCGCGGGGCGGCCGCCGCCTCGTCCTACGGAAGCGACGTACTCGTCCTCGGTGGTGGTGGCGATGCGCGGGAGCTCGGGCCTGGCCTGATCGACATGGAGGCCATCGATCCGGCGCAGGTCGCCCTGCCCGGATGGTACGAGCCCGACGTGGGGATGGCCGGCGAGGTCGCGATGATCTTGATCACTGGCGACGGGGACCGGCTGGGAATCAACCGCGTGACGAACCGACGCTGGGCGACTTCCGCCTACGGGACAGCCTCCGCCTGCGCGCTCGGCCCGGGAGACACGGTCTACTGCTGCTCGCCCACGTATCACGCAACGGGCATCATGGTCTGCGTCGGAGGAGCTCTCGTAAGTGGTGCCCGCCTGGCCATGGCGACACCGAGCGCGGCTCCGGGTGCAGAGCTCGGCCACGTCGATCTCGACCGGTTCTGGGGCGACGTGCGACGCTACGGCGTGAACGTCGTCGGTTATAGCGGAAGCATGCTAGGCGCGTTGGTTTCCGGACCAGAGCACCCCACGGAACGCTCTTCACCGATCCAGCTCTTTGCCGGAAGCGGAATACCGAAGGGCATCTGGAAACGCCTCACAGCCCGATTCGAGAACACCCGGGTCGTCGAGTTCTTCGCCTCGACCGAAGGCAACGCGGTACTGGTCAACGTGACCGGCCGAAAGATCGGCTCGGTGGGACGACCCCTCCCCGGAGGCGCCGAGCTCTCCGTGGCGGCGTGGGACCTGGATGCAGGTGAGCTGATTCGAGAAGAAAGCGGCCTTGCCAAACGCTGCCCACGCGGCGAGATCGGCCTGTTGCTGGCCCATGTGGACCGGGGGCGCGGCGAGATGGTGGGACGGCCGATGCGCGGGGTCTTCGAGGCGGGGGATGCGTGGCTCCGCACAGGCGCCCTGATGCGCGTCGACAAGGACGGCGACTACTGGCTCGTCGATACCCTGGCAAACCTGATCCAGGGGCCAGCCGGCGCCGTTCCAGCGCTTCCGATCGAGAACGTGCTCACGACAGAGCTCGAGTTCGTCGACGAGGCCGCGGTCTACGGCCTGAAGCTGCAAGGCCTCGAACACGAGGTTCCGACGGCCGCTCTCACCTTGCGTGCCGGCAGCAAGCTCGACCCCCTCGCACTTCGAAGGAAGATCCAGAATCGCCTGGTCGGGCCCCATCGCCCGCTGGTGATACGCGTCCTCGCCGAACTCCCCAAGACCGCCGGCCAGCGCGTGTTCAAGGGACCTCTGCGCGAAGAGGGTCTCGGACTCGAGGCAGGCGGCGGTGAGACGTTGTGGTGGGCTCCAGGCGAAGAAGCCTATATGCCGCTTTCGCCCGGCGACGTCGAGCAGTTGATCGAGAGCGTACGGAACGGCTGATCATGAAGATCGAGGACCGTGTCCTCGCATTGCTGAAGCTTCACAGCCGTCACACCACGTCCTTCCAGATCCTGGAGCCGGGCTACCGGTACTGGTTCGATGGTGACGACGCGTGTGTGGCCTATGCGGATACTGGCCGCGCGTGGGTCGCTGCGGGCGTGCCCGTGGCGCCCGAACGCAGACTGGCCGCAGTGACGCGGCGATTCATCGAAGCGGCGGAGGCCCACGGACGAAAGGCCCGCTTCTTTGGCGTGGACGAAGCCTTTGCAGCGACGACGGGCCTGCAAAGGACGCATATCGGGGAGGAGCCCTACTGGGATCCCAGCGCCTGGGATCGGGTGCTCGCCAGCTCGAAGAACCTCCGAGAGCAGCTGCGACGCGCCCGCGCAAAGGGCATCGCGCTCCGTCCCGTGGCTGCGAATGAGATTTCCGACCTGCAGAGCCCGACACGCACGGGAATCGACGTCCTGATCGCCCGTTGGATTGCCTCCCATGCACTCAGCGAAATGAAGTTCATGGTGTTGGTGCATCCCTTCAGCCACCCGGAGGAGCGTCGCTACGTTGTGGCCGAACGCGACGGCGTCGTGATCGGCTTCGCTGCAGCCGTTCCCGTCTACGGCCTCGAAGGATGGTTCGTCGAGGACGTGATCCGCGATCCGGACGCTCCCAACGGAACTGCCGAATCCCTGGTGGATGCCATGATGCGCCTGCTCGCTGCGGAGGGCAGCCGCACAGCCACCCTCGGCCTGGCTCCCCTGGCAGGCGAGGTGAATACCGCTCTCCGCCTGACCCGGAACTACACGGCCGCGCTCTACAATTTCGGCGGTGTCCGGGCCTTCAAGGAGAAACTACGCCCGGCTCGCTGGGAGCCGGTCTACCTGGCCTATCCGCATGATCACCTGGGGCTCTGGGCGATCCGCGATGTGCTCTCGGCCTTCGCGCCAGGCGGCCTCCTGCGATTCGGCCTGAATACGCTGATTCACGAACGCGGCCTGGCCACATTCGGTTTGTGCGCGTTGCTCACCCCCTGGACGATTGCGATCGCCCTTGCCCCGGAAGGCATCTGGTTTCCGTCGCGCGCCGTACAGTTGGGCTGGGTTGGTTTCGACGTCGTGCTGATCGCATTGCTCGCCACATTGGTGCAACGCTGGCGCCCATGGCTCGCCAACTTCCTGTTCTTGCTGACGACCCTCGATGCAGGGCTGACCCTGCTTCAGTTCCTTACCTGGAACCTGACGCGCACCCATGGCCTTGGAAGCTGGCTCCTCGTCGTCGCGGGCGTTCTGGGGCCGCTCATTGCTTCCGCATTCTTCTTGGCAACCAGGCGAGTCGCGATGTGAAGCAAATTGCCCCTGGCCCGAGCGCGATCCGCCGATCGTTGACCCCACCGGGTTCCGCTGCATTGCCCGTGGCCTTCGACCCGGATGACCAGCGGTCGCCCTGCCCCATGACGGAAGCCGATGGTTTCACGATCATCTCCCACCGAACCACTGGCGGAGACTGCGACGATGGCGGGAAATGAGAGCAGGACGGGCCCGGACGCCAGCCTCCTTGCGAGCCCGAACGGCTTTCTCCTCGAGTTGGCGGCGTTGGTCGCGATTCTCGTCGGTGGGGCCGTGTTGCGATACTGGCTATCGACGGTGATTCCGTTCGACGGTTCGGAGTTCGAGCTGCTTTCCGAGGCCTCCCACCGGGACCGCGCCATGCGTGCGCCATTCGCCATGATGAACGGCGCAAGCCTCTTCTGTCTCTATCTGCTGATCCGGAAGGCCGCTGGCCCGGAGGCCACGATCGCGGGGCTGCTCGTGCTTCAGACGAGCATGACTTTCCAGGAGCAGGCTCTACGAATCAACTGGCTCGCCGTGCCCGTACTGATCTCGATGATGGCCCTGACCTACTGGCGACTCATGCGGCCGAGTCGACAGCTTCCGCAACGGTTCGCGTACCCTCTTCTGATCCTGGCTGCATTGCTGGGAATACGAGGTCTCTACCTCGGAGTCACGCTCCCTGCGCGAATGAACGAAATCCGCACCTCCGAGATCGCCGATCCAGAGATCCTGTTCGATTCCCTCGTGGCATGCGGCGGAGACATCGTCACGAGCCTCGAGACACTCGCGGGCTGTGATCTGGCCTGGCCCGAGCAGCGGTCCCTCGAGCAGCAAGAGGCCCTGCTTGGGCACGCACAACTCCTCGGTGCCGACGCAATCTACCTGGACGGCAACACGCCCATCCAGGCAGGCGGCCATCAACAGATGGCGGTCTACGATCCGGGTGGCGTCGGCTTCCTGGCCGTCCCAGATGGCCCCCTCCTCGAGATCGCCCTACGCCGGGTGCGCGCCGAAGCCGTGCATTTCTTCGAGGGGCGCTAGGCGAACCCGCGCAAGAGCAACTCGATCGTCATCACGCCCAGGAGGAGGGCCATGTACACGATCGAGAATCGGAACACACGTCGATCATCCCGATCCTTGCCCGTCTTGATCGCTCGCGAAATGGCGAGGACGAAACCGAGCCCTCCGACGAGCGCGGTCGTCGCATAGACCGGCCCCAGAGGGCCCGCGAACCAGGGCACGAGGGTCACGGGGACCAGGGCAAGCGCCCAGAGAAGACTGTGGATCCGAGTCGAACGGGCTCCGACTACGGCCGGCAGCATCGGAAATCCGGCCAATGCGTACTCGTCACGGCGGAACAGGGCGATCGCCCATACATGGGGAAGCTGCCAGACGAAGACGATCGCGAAGAGTGCAAGCCCCCAGAACCCGATCGCTCCATCGACGGCGGCATCTCCGATGAGGGGCGGTGAGGCGCCAGCAACGGCTCCGACCACGGTGCTGAGTGCACTGCGCGGCTTCACCCACGCGGTGTAGATCACGAGGTAGTAGAACAGACTGAGCGCACCGACCCCAGCGGCCAGCCATCCACCAGAGGCCAGGAGCACAAAGGTTCCCAGGACCGAGATCGTTACGCCGAAGCTCAGGGCCTGGGCGGGGGACAATTCTCCTGTTGCAAGGGGCCGCCCCCGGGTGCGTTCCATGCGCGCGTCGGCACTGCGCTCGTACCAGGCATTGAGGGCTCCACAGCCCCCGCCTATCAACGTCGTTCCCAACAGGACCCCGGCGATCGCCAGGGCATGAGGCCACTCCGGCCCGTAGAGCAACGCGGGCGGCACCGTCAGCAGGACCAGCCCGAGGACACCCGGTCGGGTCAGCGCGAGGTACCTTCGCGCCGAGGCCGCGAAACCCACTGGATTTCCTTCGGAGATCCGGGTCGGTTCTTCGGCGTGTACGGAGACCGGCACCTGCCCGGCTACTCCCATGCGAAGCCGGTGATACGGTCGAAGGTCACCACGCGGCGGGCGTCGTCGCTGAAAACCAGCGTTTCCTCCGTCGCATGCTGCCATTCGGCGAGATCCAGGGAATTCCCGATTTCCACGCGCACCCGGTGCTCGCCCAGGGACATGGGGATCACCTCGACAGCGACACTGCTCCCATCGCCCCAGATCCCCGTCGGCGGATGGCTGGTAGCTTCCATCGGTTTTCCATCGACGGTGACGCGCAGACGCACGGGCGCACGCCTCCGCTCGCATTTCTTCTCGCGTCGCATATGGATGGGGAGCTCGGCCAATTCTTCGGGCGTGAACTCGTGGCAATCCTCGCTCACCATTCCTGGCTGCTTGAGGGTCACGACGAGCTCCGAGGCCTCTGTCGGCGGCGGGGCATAACCAAGGTCACTTGCCACACCGAGAGTCAGGGCGAGAACCAGCCCGAGTGCGAGAGCCGTAGCACCCGCAACGGCACCACCCGGCCGTACCTCTTCCCGGCGAGTGCCGGACTCCTGGAAGGCGCGAGCCGCCGAGAGGAACGCCTTGCCGCGGGTCCGATTCAGCGCGAGCACGAGGATCCGGTCGGGGTCGACCTTGTCGACGCGAAGCGAGGGTGAGCGACTTCCCTCGAGCCTGGCTGTCAGCCACTCGTCTCCTTCGCGGCTGCGGCAATCGCCGGGAGCACAGCCCGCGATGACGACACCTTCGGCGCCGCGGCGCAGGAGCCGCTCGACCGTGAGCATGTGGGTCCAGGCCGCGCAGGGGAGCCGAAGGACGTGGAAGCCCGGAAGCTGGTCGCAGCGGCCGGTGGCATCGTCGACCTCGAGGATGCCGGCTGCAGATTCGGCGCAAACCAGCGCGACGAAAGGCACCTCCCCCGCGTCGCGAGCCTCATTCACCCACGCCTCGAGCTGCTTCCTCTGATCGGCCACAGCAAGGTAATCCAGGCCGATCGCCACACTGTCACAGGAACCGGCACACACGCCACAACCGGTGCAGAGCGCCGGATCCACATGGGCCTGGATCGGGAAGCGCATCGCCTCATCCTGGCGCGGAATCATGGAGATGGCTTCATAGGGGCAATCTTCGTAGCACTGCTTGCAGGCGTTGCACTTTGGACCGTTCACTTCGGCCGGCCTACGGCCGCCCGCGGACAACAGCCAGGGCACCGCCATCAGCACACTGCCTCCGACCAGGAGCCCGGCCCACAGAGCGCCGCCATCCAGACGATCGGTCAGTACCAGAGGCAGCAGGTACCACCAATCCATGCTGAAGGCTTGCGAGATCGCCGTCATCTGGGCTTCGGCAGCGTTCTCAGCTGGAAGGACGATGCTAAGCAGAACCAGCGAGCCCACGGTCCACAGGGTCAGCGGCGTCCGGGTCAGGAAGCGGGGGCGCGACAGACGCGTCAGGTGGATCCACAACAACAGGAATGCCGCTAGCGGCAGAAGCATGTGAACGAAGAAGACCACGAAGAAGAGCAGCGAATTCACACTGCCATCGGCCAGGAAGGATCGACCAAGGGGATCCGTGAAGATGGGCACGACGTCGAGGACGCGAGCGGTCCCCACAGCCACCCGGTGGGCGCGCTCGTCCCAGACCAGCCAGTAGCCGCTCCAGCCCACGAACCACAGGACTCCCATGGAGAGGTTCCCCGTGACCCACGCCAACCATCGCGGTCCGGTAAAGCGGCGTTCGACGAAGACGCGCAGAGCGTGCACGATCCCAAAGAACATCGCCGCATCGGAGCTGTAGCGATGGAGGGATCGCACCAGCCCCGCGGTAAAGGGCGAGTTCGTCATCGCGGCGACCGACTCGTACGCGAAGTGGACGCTGGGCCGGTACCAGATCAGCAGGATGATCCCGGTCACGGTGGCGATGATGAGGGATGTAATGGCCACCGCACCGGTCTGCATCATCGGATTCAGGGGCTCGGGAAGGAGCCGGGTGAGCAGCCGATCGATGTAGAGGAATGTGCGCTCGGGTACACGCAGCAACCACTCGCCGTGGACCTGCGGCGTCAGCGGCGCTTCTTCCTTCATGGCCCCCGGCTGAGTTCCCAAGCCGGGCACGCCAAGCGCTAGAGCCGAGCCCTCATCCGGCGCCATCGAAGATCCGCCACCGGTATCCGATTCCGTCATCGCGCTAGCTCGCCGCCGCGGACTCGCCGAGCAGGAGGCCAACCGCCTCCACGAGCCACCGTTCCTGCCGGTCACCCAGGGTGAACCGATAAGCGAGCTTTCCAGAGCGATCGACCAACAGGAAGAGGTTGGCGTGCTCGATGATGCCGGTCTCCGGGTCTCGACGGCGTGAGATTCCCATTCGATCGAGCGTGCCTTCGACGACGTCCGGCTCACCCGTGGCGAACTGGTAGGTCGGTAGCGCCAGTTCCTGCAATTCGGCGAACTCGGCCAATGCCGCGACCGTATCGCGCTCCGGATCCATGGTGACACCGATCACCCGCAGATCCTCGAGGGGCGTATCCGGCGGGAGCGCGGCAATCGCACGTTTGGTCTGGGCGAGGATCAGCGGACAGGTGTGCGGGCAGCTGGCGTAGATCGCCGTGACGAGCACCACCTTCCCGCGCAACTCGGCCAGGTCGACGACCTGGCCGAGTTGATTCTGCAGGTGGATCTCAGGCGGATTGAGCTGTGTGCGCAGGGACTCGGCCGGGAAGGCAATCGGCGCCGATGACGCCCCCGTCGGTTCGATTCCGAGCATCACGAACGAACCCACCACACAGACCACCGTCACTGCAGCGCTGGCGATCGGCCCGACGAACGCCCTGGGCGTGGCAAACAACTCGCGAAGCGCGCTGCCCCACACCAACGCGACAGCGGCGCTCAGGACCAGAGGCCCCGCGAGCAGCGCCGACACGTATCCGTAATCCGCCTGGCCGGTGACCTGATTGTACCCGTAACACCAGACGCGGAATTCCTCCGCGAAGGCGCCCAGGCCCGTATCAGCCCCAGGTAGCCATAGCAATGCCAGGAGAGCCCCCTCGTACAATACGAGGAGAGCCAGGGCGAATGCGCCGAACCGGCCGCCAACGAGGAGGTCCGAGAACCCGTTGACGAGCCCGACCAGCCCCTTTCGCGGCCGCCCTGCAGCAACCTCTCCCAGCGAAACCTGGCTCACCGCTAGCGCACCTCCCACACGTCGGAGAGCCACTTCCAGTTGGCGAAGTAGTAGACCGCGAACGTCAGCAGGAAGATCAGGGCGAGCACGACGGTTCCGGGCGCCTCGTGATCTTCATCTTCCGCGACGTTCTCGTCCTTCGTCGACTCCGCGACCGATTGTTCCGTATGCCACGCCTCCATGGGCCTGCCCGCATTGGAGCGCCCAAAGAAGACCGTCCCCACGACGAGCAGGATGAACATGAAGAGCCCGGTGGTCGCAACGACCGCTCCGACGCCGAGCACCGCAAGCCAGAGATGGGCCGCGGAATCGAAGCCAACCGCGAACTGGGCACCTGTGAAGTCGATATCCCAGTGACGACGCGGCACGCCGAAGCTACCGGCGAACGACATGCCGAGGGCGGCCATCGTGATGCCGCCACCGAACACCCAAGGCTGGATCCGGCACCATGACTTGGCGAGGAAATCGCGCTGGAAGAAGAGCGGCACCACGTAGTACGTGACCGCCATGAACGCGAGCGTGGTCCCACCAACGACCGTGACGTGGAAGTGTCCAGGAATCCGGAGCGTATTGTGGGCCATGATGTTGATCTGCTGGGTGCCGAGAGTGACGCCCGTGATGCCGCCACCGAAGCCGAAGATGATCAACGACAAGAAGAAGCCGGAGAATCCGGGGTTCGACCAGGGCGCAGCGGCCAGCCAGCCGAACAAGCCACGCTTGTGTCCCTTCTTGCGCATCGCCACCTCGACCGATGCAGGCACGGTGAACCCGTGGATCATCGAGGCGAGGACCGCCAGATACATCGCGTAGGACGTGTTCCAGATCTTCCATCCAGCGCTCACGCCAGGATCCACCAGGATGTGGTGGGCGGCCGCAACGTTGATGAACAGGATGTAGAGCACGAACGCGCTGCGGCAGACGGCCTGGTTCAGCGGCTTGGAACCCACGGTCATCGTGCCCAGGAAGTACCAGATGGACACCATTGCGCAGACGTTCACCTGCTGGGACATATGGCCCAGCCCCCACCAGGTGATGCGATACCAGGCTGCGTCGATGGTTTCGATCACACCCAGCGACCACAGGAAGGTCGGGATCATGGTCACGGCACCGTGCAGCAACGTCACCACGGCAATGATCGCCGCGGCCGTCGCACCGAACACGACCAGGGGTACCGTGCCTTCGTAGGTGTGATCACGTTTCGCGATGTAGATGGTCGCGAAGTAGTTGATGACACAGACGAGCGTCCCCACTGCCACCAGGATGATTCCCAGGTAGAAGGCAGGATGGGCCTTCAACGGCACGTACGAGGTGACCAACACATCGCTGGTACCCGTGAAGACGGCGATGTTCACCATGATGCCGCCGACCACCATCAGGATGAATCCGGCCCACGCAGCCTTCGCCGAAGCCAATCGGCTGTTCAGCAGTGTCGTACAAGCAAAGTAGAGCACGGCCATTTCGAAATTCAGCATCCAGAAGATCAGCATGTTCAGGCCATGCACCGTCAGGATCCGGTAGTACCAATTCACGTCCAGCAGATGAACGGCTGGCCAGCGCGTCAGCCCCAGCAAGATCGCTCCGATGCCCCCGATGAGCAGGAAGACGACCGCAACGACCGCGTGCATCCGGATGAACTTCTGTGCCGTCAGACAAACCGGCAGACCGGTGGTATCGCAGCTGCGAACCTCGCTCGCCAAATGATTGCCCGAGGGCGGACTCTGGGGAATATCTCCCCCGACAGTGGTTGTCGTCACTTCCCTACTCCTCCACGATGATTCGGCCGCTCATCAAATGATGGCCGACGCCGCAGAATTCGTTGCACACGATCGAAAACTCACCGCTCGTCGTCGGGGTGATCGTAAGCACGTGGTCATAACCTGGAAGAACCATGAAATTCATGTTCAGCGGCTGCAACGAGAAGCCGTGCAGCAAATCCATCGACGAAAGGTGAATCCGGTAGGTCTGCCCCATGCGCAGCTTCAAGATGGGAAGCCAGGTCCACATCTGGGCTTGCAGGTAGGCATCGCCTCCAGGAGCCGGCTCGACCACGGGCATTCCATTGACGTCACCAACTTTGTTGGACGCGATGAACTGCTGGACGCGCTGGCTGTAGGCGGCGGGCGTTACCTTGTAGCCCTCTCCGGTGGAATTCTGCTTGCCGAAGAAGTGCCAGTAGGGCATGGCCAGGAACATGATCATGCACCAGATCAGGGCCAACCCGACCCAGAGACGCTCGGCGCCTTTGGGCTTCTGGAACCAATTAGCGGGCGGTGTGTAGATACTCATTTCTTCCTCGTATCCTTCAGGGCAACGGAGCCTGAGGAAGGATCAACAACTCGACCCAACCCCACACCGTGTAGGAAACGGTTGGAACGACTACCCCGATGACGAGGAGCAACCAGGGATTCTCCATGAGTCTCTCGAGTGCCGACCGTTCATCCGGCCTTTCGGGCGCCATACTTCCACCTCCACGAGCTCTCTGCGAGCTCCGTTTCTTCTCGGGACGCTACGCCGCGCCACCAAACGGCAGCACTGACAACCAGAAATATCACCCCGCCGGCGACGGCGACGAAGCCACCGACACCCATGACTCCGAGCCCGATGGTCTCGGCCAGGCTGCGCCCGGCCTGCTCGGCTCCGTAGACCTTGCGGCCCATCCCATGAGCACCCGCGAGCGCGAAGCCGGCGGCGAATAGAGCCATTCCCGAACCGTAGATCGCGGGCTGCCAGGACGCCGCTCGGCGAAGCCACGGGCCAGGCAGGGACAGGCGAACCGTTCCGAGGATCAGGTAGGCGGCCGCCATGAACGCGACCGTCACGGCGCCGACCGACGCGTGGTAGTGAGCAGGCACCATCGTATTGGATCCGCGGATCGCGGCGCCGAGACCAAATCCGAGCAGGGTGAGACCGGCACTCACCAGGAAAGCGGAGATCCGAGGCTCGGCCAACGCTCGCCTCTTCAGCTCTCCCGATCGCACGGCCCGCACGAGCGCCGTCACGCAGAGGACGAGGAAGATGCTCGTTACCGGGAAGAGCCCCCAACGCATGAGCTGGGTGAAGCCGTTCCGATAGCCACCCGTCCAGGTGCCCTGCAGAGCGAGCAATGGCGAAATCAGCCAGGGCACGATCATCGCGAGGAACAGGATCCGAGCCGCGCCAGTGCTGACCGGGGAAGTACCGAGCGCGGCTGTCAGCAGGATCAACCAGACGGAGATCATCGAGATCGTGCTGACCAGCTGCAGCACATGCCCGCCACCCCACATGCCGAGCTCGTAGTAGACCTCGACATCCACCCCCGTGGGTTGACTCAGGAACGCCGCAACGAAGGTGATCGCTGCGAGCATGAGACCGACAGCGGCGACGCGCAGGCCGGCTCGTGCGGAGGCCGGGATTTCCAGGCCTCCGCTCTTCCCCCCGGCATCCCGCAGCAGCCCCGGATCGAGCACGCAGGCAAGGATGCCGAGGCCGAACAAGATCTGCCCCGCGCCGAAGACCGCGTGATCGATGGTGGGGACGTAGTTGGAGAGAACGGGCTGACTCTCCGGCAGGCCGGCCCCGATGATCATCAGCACGGTGCCAGCCACGCCGAGGGTGGGACCGGTCCGGGCCGGCCAGCGTGCTGGTGCGTGCCTGGGAAGCAGGCTGAGCAGCGCCGCTACCAGCGAATAGAACCAGGCGATCAGCGCCATGTTCACATGGCCCACTAGGCAACGCTTGAAGAACAGCGGGTCCGTGACGAAGCGGTCGAAGGGAGGCATCCGCCCCACGACCACAGCCACGGCGAAGAGTCCGGCCAGAACGAGGACACCCATCGCAAGGCCCAACCATTGCCGCGCGAGGGCAGTCTCCACCACTTCGCCCGATCTCGCTTCCAATTGCTCGCTCAAGGCGCCCCTCAACTCGACCCGGAGACGATAGATAACTTGATCGATTTAGCTATCAATCGACACGGGCGTCGAGGTTCGACTCCGCACGCCGCATCCTGACTCTCGTCTGTCGCCGGATCTCGGAGAGCCCGTCGATGTTCTTGTCCCAGACGCCCGAGTATGCGCTTCGCTCGATGGCATGGTTCGTCGTCGCGGATCTCGATCGGCCGGCCGGCACCCAGGAGATTTCCGAAGCCACCGGCATTCCGCGGCACTATCTGGCCAAGGTCCTTCGGCGCCTCGTGCTGTCCGGATTGCTGGAATCCAAGAAAGGGCCCGGCGGCGGCTTCGCGTTGAGCCGCGCCCCCGAGGCGATCCGTTTCAGCGAGATCCTGGCGGCGGTCGACGCACTTCCGACGCCGGGCCGCTGTGCGTTCGGCTGGGGAGCCTGCAACGCCAGCCAGCCGTGCCCCCTGCACGAGGTTTGGAGCCATTTCGCCGAGCGGTGCCTGACGTGGGCAGAAGACACCACGCTTGCCCAGGTCAGCTCCTCTGGGACGTTGGACGTGAAGGATCACCTCCGCTGATACCTCCGGTTCGGAGGCTGAGCCGTCGGACCCCGCAATGTTCTCCTCCGACCGCATCGAATGCTTCCCGGGCCCCCGACACAGGGTACCCTGCCGCGTCTGTTCACGAATCGTGCCGAGGCGCCGAGCCACTCGAACCGCGTGTGCGCCCTCGCGAAGCCATCTCTGGTGAGTCCAGCCTACGGACTGCCCCAAACCGCCTCATTTTCTTGAGTCGAGATGGGCCGCACCGCCTCCGTCCCCAGGTCAGGAAGGGGGGCGCAGATGGTTGTTCATCCAGTAGATCACGACTCCGGTCACCTCGACGTAGAGCCAGATGGGAAGCGTGATCCGCGCGATCCAGCGGTGGGCGGGGAACTGCCCTCGGACGCCCCGAACGGCGGTCGCGATCACGAGAGGAACCACCACGACCGAAAGCAGGGTGTGCGTCCCGAGAATGACCACGAAGGCGGTCCGTACCCAGTCGTCCCCTGGAAACCGAGAGTGCCCGCGGATCAGGGTCTGCGCCACATAGGAAACGAGGAAGAGCGCCCCCATTCCCACGGCGCTGAGCATCAGCCGACGATGGCGCTCGCGGCGACCCTGCCGGATCGCGATGACCCCCGCGACGATCAACACCAGGATGACGAGGTTGAGAGACACACTCACGTGCGGGAGCAGATCTGCGATCGCGTTCATCGGGCGATCTGAATCGCGTAGCCGCGCGTCGTGGGTCGGGTCATGGAACTGCTCATGGTACCGTGGATGGAGGGGATCGGTGCTACGCCCGCAGTTCGTCTCGTTCGATCCGCCCGTCGACAACCCGGATCAGCCTGTGCGCGCGCTCCATCACACGCGGATCGTGGGTCGAGAAGAGGAAGGTCACACCACGCTCCCTGTTGAGCTGTTCCATGATGTCGAGCAGGTGGATTGCATTCTCTGAATCCAGGTTCGCAGTAGGCTCATCGGCGAGCGCGATCGCTGGGCGGGAGGCAATGGCCCGGGCGATGGCGACCCGCTGCTGTTGCCCCCCGGAGAGCTCATCCGGGCGGCGATCCTCGAGCCCCTCCAAGCCGACCTCCTTCAAGACGCTCATCACCTGCTCGCGTCGCGCTTGCTTGTCCGCGCCTTGAAGGGAAAGCACCATTTCTGCGTTCTCATAGGCCGTGAGCACGGGCATCAGGTTGTAGGCCTGGAAGACGAAGCCGATGCGATCCCGGCGCAGATGGCTGCGTTCGCGTTGGCCCATCGTACCGAGATCCCGCCCCTCGATGCGGACCGTCCCTGAACTGGGACCATCGAGCGCGCCAATCAGGTTGAGCAGTGTCGTCTTGCCCGAGCCTGAAGGCCCGGAGACGGCGGTGAACTCCCCGGGCTCGATGCGCAACGAGATGCCTTGAAGCGCGTGCACCTCGAGCGCACCCTGCCGGTAGACCCGCGTGACATCGATGAGTTCGACGATCGGTTGATTGGACACCACGGCCCCTCCTAGACCAGACGAATCGTCTCGGCTGGGTCGACATGGCCCGCCTTCCAGGCCGGGTAGACGCCGGCGAGCAGCGTCGCCAGAACACAGGCGCCGGCGATCAGCAACGCGTTCTCTGGATAGATATCGACGTACATCATGCTCGTCATCGCAATGCCCGCCACCTCGGCATCCGCTCCCACACCGGCGGCGGCCATCAAATCGAAGCCAACGGTGTTCAGGTACCAATACGGCCAGGCGGTGACGAGGACAGCCGCGACCATGCCAGCCAGCGCAAGCCACGTGCTCTCCGCCATCACGAGGCGTCCCAATTGCCCGGGACTCCAGCCAATCGCGCGCAAGATCCCGAACTCGCGCATCCGTTCCATCACGCTGACGAAGATCGTGTTGAAGATGCCCGCCGCCACCAGCAGCATGATGATCACCTCCATCACCCAGGTGCCGCCTACCTTCATCGCGATGAAACTGGCCAACTCCGGTTGAAGCCGATGCCAGGGGATGGCAGACACATCGGCTCGATTCTGTGCTGCGATCCGCTGGCCAAGTCGGGCGGCGACCCGGTCGGCCCCCCGTTGGTCTCGGAGGAAGACGGCCACTTGTCCCGCTTCCCCCTCCGAGTAGCCCAGGGCGGCGCGCACATCCCCGATGGGAAGCAACACCAAACGGCTGTCCACCGTCGGAGCGCCGGTCCGGAGCAGACCGCTGACGCGCACGGCCTCCTGGACGATCTCACCGTGCTTGTCCGTCAGCGTGTAGACCACCTTGTTCCCAACGCCGACGTGGAGGCGCTCTGCCAACTTGGCGCCAAGCACGACCCCGCCTTGCTGAGCCTCGGTCCACGGCTCCCCTACCTCGATGGCCTCGAGAACGGAGAGCGTGTCCGCATCCTCGCTCGCTGAATCGAATGCGATGAAGGCTGCGCCCTGACTCTGGGCGGCAGAAGCCAGGATCATGTTGCCGGAGATGCGCGTCACCACCCGCTTCACTTCCGGATCGTCCGCAGCCAGCCCCGCCAGGAGACCGGCATCCGGAACACTGCGCGAGAGGGTCGGCGATTCCAGGTACTCGACGTGCTGGAGCGTCACATGGCCGCCGCCCATCCGTGCGGCCAGATCGATCATCTGGCGCCAGTTCGCATCGCCGAGCCCGGTGAACATCCAGGCAAAGAACGTCCCGAGTGCAATGGACGACAAAGTCAACAACGTGCGGCGACGCTGACGCCATAGGTTGCGCCAGGCAAGTGCGAAGAGATGGGGCCCTTGCATCGTCGGCTCCTAGCGGTGGTAGATGGCTCGCACCGGATCGATCCAGGCGGCCTTCAACGCGGGATACAGGACAGCGGCCGAGACGATCGCCACCAGGGCCCCGACTGGCGCCGCGACGACTCCGACACTCAGCTCGGCCCGCCAATGCGGATCCATTGCCATCCCCATGATCGACAATCCATCGACGCCGGAGAGCTCGATACCGTAGATCGCAAGGTACAGCAGGGTAGGCAGGCCAAACGCCAGGCCTACGGCGACCGAGATCGCTGTAACGATTCCCGCTTCGGCCAACATCAGGCCGAGGATCCCGAAGGGGCCAACCCCCAGGGCCTTCAGTACGCCGAGTTCGCGGATCCGCTCGAAGACGGCCATCAACATGGAGTTCAGAATCAAGACCGCGATTGCGAGATAGACGATGAAGAACATCGCCAGCATGGCCCCCTTGGCTGAATCGAGCAGGGAGGCCAGGGTCGGCATCAGATCTCGCCAGGTCTGCACATCGAGGCCTTTGGCGAGCTCTCGAACCGAGACCGCTGCCGCATCGAGTTCCACCTCGGCTGGGCGCCTCACCACGATCTGGTGCGCTCCGAGAGGTACCACGAAGAGCTCTCGAAAGGCTTCAGCGTTCATGAAGACGCCCGCCCTGTCGGTCGCGTCCCCGATGCTCTGCAGGACACCACGCACCTTGAAGAGATCCGCAGCCGTCGCGCCATCCGCGCCTTGACTGAGCACGACGATCTCCGCGCCGGGCTCGACGCCCAGCATACGGGCCAGGCGCCGGCCGAGCACCACACCTTGCGGATCCGCCGGGTCGAGCCAGCTGCCTTCCATCACGTGCTCGTGGATGCGGCTCACCAGGGCGTCGGCGGCTATGTCGACACCGCGAAAGGAGACACCGGCGCTCGACTCATCCGCCGCGGCCATTCCCCAGGCCAGCAGGCGCGGAGTGGCCCGGAAACCCTCCGATCGGAGCTGTTCCAGCAGCGCTTCCGGGGCATCGATTCGCGCGTACAATGAGGGATCGTCCCGGTATTCGCTGGCGTGAACCTGAAGATCCCCGATCTCGAGATCGAGGATGCCCTGTTCCATGTCGCGCATATAGCCAGCGACGAGCCCTGAATACAGGATCATCACCCACAGGGCGAAACTCATGGCAGACACCGTGACCATCGTCCGGCGCCGGCTCCGCAGCACATTCCGCCACGCGGTCTTCCAGATCTCCACGCCCGAAGGCTAGCGCCGCCGCCCGACGAGCGGGCGGCGACACGGACTCAGCGTCCGGCAGCCTTCTGGACCCGTTTGAACATCCGTTTCGCGTCGGCCTGGGCGACCTTCGTCAGCTTCTTCCACTGACGTTCGCCATTGGCCTCGAGCCGGCCCAGATGACGGGAGGCGTCCCGGACGACTCGTGTGAGCCGCCGCCGCGCGTCACGTCCTGCCGACTCGACCTGGCGCTCCACGGCCGTGAGTTCGCGCTCGACGGCCTTCGAGAACTCCTTGAAAGACTTCGGGAGCTCGTCCTTCAGCGTCGTCTTCTTTCGGGCCGTCTTCTTCCGCGCGACCTTCTTGCGGGTCGTCTTCTTTCGGGTCGTCTTCTTGGCTGCCATGATTCCCTCCACTGGTCGTTCGACGGGCCCAGACACACTGACGGTCGGACCCCGCCCATGCTTAGCGTGGTTCCCAGATCGATGCTGTCCACTGCCCGGGTTCTCCAACTGCCACAGCAGCTAACGTTCCCCGCCGCTCCTGCAGCCGCCTGCAAACCCCCTCGCCGTTCGGTATTCCCTGGGAATGTTGAGCCCTGCCCAGCTCGTCTCTTTCGAAGAAGATGGCTTCGTTCGGCTGCCGGGAGCCTTCTCGGGGGAGTCCGCAGGGGCCATGGTCGAGCGGGTCTGGGAGGCCCTCGGCCGCCGCGGCATCGACCGCGACGCACCCGAGTGTTGGCGATCACGAGAAACCGTAGAAATCTGATCATCTAGCCGTGGTCGCGCGCGAGTGCTGGTTTCTCGTCAGAACGGCGAATCGGTGTCGGTCGGATCGGTGTCGAGTTCGCGATCGAGAGCCGCGAGGTAGTG